>DDYJ01000039.1:0-2373 GCA_002347905.1 Comamonadaceae bacterium UBA2237
CGCAATGTTGCAGATTTCAAATCTTTTGGCGTGGATCTTCTAAATCCCTTTGAAATCAAAAGCTAGCGCATCTCTATAAGATTGCCGCATGTCACCACGCCCTAGTTTGCAAGTAGCTGTTGTCATGCGCCGCGAGCGTGTGCCGGGCGCTATGAGCCGTTGGCAACCTTGGCGCTGGGTTTTGCATGACGTGGTGGGGCACGACTTGGTGCCGCACGCAGAACACTTTGGCACTGTCCCGCAATGTTTGCGCCAGACCGAAGACGAGCAAATTTGGTTGCATCCTGGCTTCACGGTGGAACTGTTCAAAGACGATCCTGAAGGCTATTACCTCAATCTCACCTCGCCCGACCCCTGCTGGTTTGTGTTGTGGCGTATGGAAGAGGAGCCAGCGATGGAAGACGAGACCATGGCCGTTCCTACGATGGTGAGTTTGAGTTACCACGATGCCGGCCGTTGGTTAGACGCGCAAGAAAACGTAGACCAAGTCAAAGCGCCTGCCGATGTGGTCGCATGGATGGCCGACTTTGCCCAAACCCATTGGGTGGAAGAAACCAAGCGACGCAAGCGGCCAGAGAGCTTCAAAGGCTTGCAAGACCGATTTGGCAATCCAGCTTCGGTGAGCACGGACAAATGGAGAGGCGGGCAACATGGCCAATGACGAAACGCCGGCAGGATTTTTCAGCCGCTGGTCGCGTCGCAAAGCTGAGGTTCGTCAAGGCCTTGCTTTGGATGGTGGAGAAAAGATTGCTGCTACTCGCCAAAACCAAAATTCTCAAAAAACATTTGAAACAACCGCGTCAGACGCAACTCTAGCCAAAACCGATTCTTCGGAACAAAAAGCGCCACCAACCCTGTCCGATGTGCAAAGCCTCACTAAAGACTCCGACTTCACCCAGTTCATGTCTAGCGAGGTCGCACCCGAGGTCAAAAACGCAGCGATGAAAAAGTTGTTTGCTGACCCGCATTTCAATGTGATGGATCGCATGGACGTGTACATCGACGACTACGGTCAGCCTGATCCGATTCCCCAAGCGATGTTGCGGCAAATGGTCAGCGCTAAGTTTTTGAATCTTTTTCAAGAGGATGAGGCTGCCAAAAAAGATTCCGATGCAACTGTGAATGGCATCACCGCCACCAACGATTCCAAAGTCGTGGCACAGTCCGACCCTGCCGCAACCATTTCAAAATCCGAACTTCCTACGCATGACAACACTGATTTGCGACTGCAACCAGACCCAGCCCCTCGATCCGAAGGCACTGGGCCAAAGTCTCTCTGAATCGCTGACGCTACACACTGCTTTGTGCCGCCGCGATGTCGGCGCCTACCTCCAAGCCATTCAAAGCAATGGCGACGTGGTGGTGGCTTGCACCCAAGAGCAAAGACTCTTTAGTGATTTGGCAGTGCAGACAAACGCCAAAACTTCAGTCATCAAGTTCGTCAATATCCGCGAGACCGGAGGCTGGAGCCGAGATGCCAAAAACGCGTCGCCCAAAATTGCTGCGTTTTTGGCCGCAGCGCATTTGCCTGACCCTGACCCAGTGCCTACGGTCACCTATAAAAGCAATGGCCGTTTACTGATCATTGGAACGCTAGATGTCGCAGAGCCTGTGGCCGCCATGTTGGCGGACAACTTACAGATCACTGTTTTTACGCAAGGCTATGCATCACCAATTACACAAGATGGCAATGCAAAACCAGAAATACAGCCTGGACAAGCTATCAGCACTCAAATCCGAAACCATCCTGTATTGGGTGGAGAGATTGTTGAGGTTAGACGGTTGGCTAGGCGCGTTCAAATTGACCTGGAAGCGCAGCAACCCGATTGATCTAGACGTCTGCACGCGATGCAACGCATGTGTTGCAGCCTGCCCAGAGAAAGCCATAAGCTTGGATTACCAAATTGATCTCAATAAGTGCACTTCACACCGTGACTGTGTAACAGCATGCGGCGCGGTAGGTGCAATCAACTTTGACCGACAAGCACCTGAAGAAACTGCCGAATTCGACATAGTGCTCGACTTGCGCGCGCAGAGCGCTTTCAACAGGCACGCTTTGCCGCAAGGCTATTTCCGTGATGCCACGGTAGCCACCTTGCTTAGGCTGCGGGAGTTGGTGGGTGAGTTCGAGAAACCCCGTTTCTTCGCTTACAAACAAAAACTCTGTGCGCACAGTCGCAATGAGCAGGTGGGCTGCAACGCTTGCATCGACATTTGCTCGGCGGAGGCTGTTCGCTCGTACAAGTCGCGCCAACAAATTGTGGTCAATCCCAACCTCTGTGTTGGCTGCGGTGCTTGCACCACCGTGTGTCCAACTGGTGCGTTGACTTATGCCTATCCCACCGCCAGCCACATTGGGCTCAAACTCAAAAC
>DDYJ01000039.1:2409-4592 GCA_002347905.1 Comamonadaceae bacterium UBA2237
CGTCGTGCCCAAGGCTTGCCTGCACACGTGATTCCTCTGTCCTTGTGGCACACCGCCAGCACAGGTCTCGATGTTTGGTTAAGCGCTTTGGCCTATGGTGCTGCGCAAGTACTGGTTTTGATGACAGATGAAGAGGCGCCGCAATACCTCGCGGGTGTGCAATCCCAAATGGCCCAAGCGCAAGCGTTGTTAGAAGGCTTGGGCTACGTCAGCAAGGGCCAAGCACCCTTGCAAGTGGTGCAGGTACGAAGCGCGATGGAACTCGACGTGGATGTGCAAAGGCTGACTGTGGGCGCACAGCGTTTAAAAGCACAAATACCGCTTGCCCCATTTGCAGTAACCGCCGAAAAGCGCGGCACGCTGGGTTTGGTGATGGACCATTTGCTAGAGCACGCACCCGTACTAAAAACCACCAACCCACCCGAATCCCTGCCACTTCCACAAGAGGGCGCCCTGTTTGGAACGGTCAACATCAACAAAGACACCTGCACCTTGTGCATGAGTTGCGTGAGTGCTTGCCCTGCGCAAGCATTGCAAGACAACAACCAAGCGCCTCAGTTGCGCTTTGTAGAAAAAAACTGTGTTCAATGCGGTCTTTGTGTGACGACATGCCCAGAAAAAGCGATCGACTTAACGACGCGTCTTTTGTTGACCTCGCAACGTAAAGAACCGAGGGTTGTCAACGAAACCCAACCCTATGGATGCATCCGTTGCAAAAAACCTTTCGGCACACTCAAAGGTGTAGAGGCTATGTTGGGTAAATTGGCAGGACACGCGATGTTTCAGGGCGCCGCTTTGGAGCGACTCAAAATGTGCGGCGATTGCCGTGTGATCGATATTTACTCTGCCGGTGACGAACAAAAAATCTCATGACAAATCCACCTTCTAGCTCTGCCCTTGACGAAGAAACCGCACGCGCCGAACTTTATGGCGTGATCGCAGAATTGTTTTACGCCCCTAACCGTGCAGAGTTGCTGGCGCAGTTGCGCGTGGCTGCGACCGAGGCGCCGGCCGCTGGTGGATTTTTAGAAGAGCCTTGGCGTCAACTGGTGGGCGTGGCCCGCGACATGGACGATGCAGCGATTCAAAAAGAGCACGATGCCTTGTTTGGCGGAGTAGGCAAGCCTGAGGTCTACGCATTCGCCTCGCATTTCATCAGTGGGTTTTTGAACGAAAAGCCTTTGGCTAAGTTACGCGAGGACCTCAACGCATTGGGCTTGACCCGAGATCCCACGACGATGTCGGAGACGGAAGATCATATTTCTTATGTGCTTGAGGTCATGCGTTTCTTGGTGGCTGGCGATGATGTAGCGGTTTCTAACCTCACCCAACAAGCTAAATTTTTTGCGGCCCATGTGCAACCCTGGGTGCCCGCATTTTGTGATGCGGTTCAAGCTAATCCTAGAGCGCGTTTTTATGCAGCGCTGGCAGAGTTGACACGTTCGCTAGTGAGTGTTGAGGCGCAAGCATTCGATTTAATGGCCTAGGGGTTGCCACAAAAAAGCCGCTAAAAAGCCCTACCCCTACAAGGTGGAACACACATCAAATCTGCGTCCTTCGAGATACCCTTGAAGTTCAAGTGTTATTCGTCAACTAGGCGACAAACTAGCGTTATCACCTAGTCATAAAGGCAGTAATCGCCTTAAAGTAGTAGTCGAATCTGTATACAAGCAGTTGCAGCGAGGATCCCACGATGAAAAACGCACCCAAACACTCTTCAAAACCCGAACAATCCGCGCCTTCGCGACGCGGATTTTTCATGGGGGCAGCTGCTACAAGCGCTGCTGCCGTGGCTGTTACCTCTTTGCCCAACATGGGCGGCCAAGCCCCGCAAATTGCAAAACTACCGCCCGCGCCTGAAAACGGTGGCGGATACAGCTTGAGCGAGCACGTGAAACGCTATTACCAGACCACCCGCGTCTGAGTACAGGAGCCAGTATGTTGTTGACCCGTAAACCCACTTCTACAAGTACCACATCCCAACCGGCCCAGTCGGTTTTTGTGGACCGACTGCAACGTGGTTTGTCGCAAGCCCTTCCCACCTTGGATCGCCGTGGCTTTTTACGCCGCTCTGGTTTGGGCGTCGGTGTTGGCTTGGCTGCAACCCAACTGAGTTTGGTGAAAAAAGCCGATGCAGCGAGCGCTGGTGCTGGCGACGGTTCCGGAAAAATTGAAGTCAAACG
>DDYJ01000105.1:0-5809 GCA_002347905.1 Comamonadaceae bacterium UBA2237
TACAGGTGCCTCCATGCTGGGCGCATTGGGCTTGATTGCCGGCTTGTGGGCTGAAAAATTTGACCAGATGGCAGCCTTTCAAAACTTCATCATCATGCCGATGACGTTTTTGAGTGGGGTGTTTTATTCCATCCATTCCTTGCCTGATTTTTGGCAACGGGTGAGCCACCTCAATCCGTTTTTCTACATGATCGACGGCTTTCGTTACGGCTTCTTTGGCCAAAGCGATGTCTCGCCTTGGTTGAGTTTGGGTGTGGTGAGCGTGAGTCTCTTCATCGTCTCTGCTGTGGCTGTGTATTTATTGCGTATCGGTTTCAAGATTCGAGGCTAAGGTGACTGCTCAAGAACTACAAGATCTCATCGGCGCAGGCTTGTCCTGTGCGCATTTGCAAGTGCAAGGAGACGGTCGCCATTGGTATGCCACCTTGGTCTCGGCTGAGTTTGAAGGCAAGCGTTTGATCCAACGCCACCAGCGCGTCTACGCCACCTTGGGTAATCGCATGATGACCGACGAAGTCCATGCTTTATCGATGCGCACTTATAGCCCCACGGAGTGGGAGAAGATGAGCGACGCGGAGAAGGCAGGTACGTAGGTATGGACAAACTTCTGATTCGCGGAGGCAACGCATTGCAAGGCGAAGTGCTGATTTCTGGCGCCAAAAACGCAGCCTTGCCTGAACTCTGTGCAGCCTTGTTGACTGACCAACCCGTCACCCTTGCCAATGTGCCGCATCTGCAAGACGTGGCCACCATGCTCAAGCTAATTCGCAGTATGGGTGTGACAGCAGACCGACAAGACGACGGCAGTGTGCTTTTGAATGCGGGCGCTTTGACAAATCCTGAAGCGCCTTATGAGTTAGTCAAAACCATGCGCGCCTCTGTCTTGGCACTCGGTCCCTTGCTTGCGCGTTTTGGTCACGCCAAAGTGTCTTTGCCCGGGGGGTGTGCGATTGGGTCACGTCCCGTGGACCAGCACATCAAGGGCTTGCAAGCCATGGGCGCGGTGATTGACGTCGAGCACGGCTATATGCTGGCGCGCTTGAAAGACGGCCGCACGCGCTTGCATGGTGCGCGTATTGCCANNGTTTGAAAGACGGCCGTACCCGTTTGCAAGGTGCTCGTATCGCGACTGACATGGTGACAGTGACCGGCACTGAAAACTTTCTGATGGCCGCTGCGTTGGCAGAAGGCGAAACCATTTTGGAAAACGCGGCCCAAGAACCTGAAATCCCAGATTTGGCCGAAATGCTGATTGCTATGGGCGCAAAGATCGAAGGACATGGCACCAGTCGTATTCGTATCCAAGGCGTTGAAAAACTCCATGGCTGTAGCCACCGTGTCGTGGCCGACCGTATTGAAGCCGGAACATTTCTATGTGCCGTTGCTGCAACAGGTGGTGACGTGTTTTTGCGCCACGCCCGTGGCGACCATTTGGACTCGGTGATAGACAAATTACGCGATGCGGGCGCCACGGTCGACGTGCATGCAGACGGAATCAGTGTGCACAGCAAAGCGCCTGCCTATGGCCACTTGAAAGCGCAAAACTTTCGCACCACCGAATACCCGGGCTTCCCCACCGATATGCAAGCGCAGTTCATGACGCTCAACGCCATCTCACAAGGCGCGTCCAAAGTGACCGAGACGATTTTTGAAAACCGCTTCATGCACGTCAACGAGTTGGTACGCTTGGGCGCCAAAATCCAAATCGAAGGCAAGGTCGCCATGGTCGAAGGTGTGCAACAGCTCTCGGGTGCCACCGTTATGGCTACCGATTTACGTGCATCGGCATCGTTGGTGATGGCAGGCTTGGTTGCGCAAGGTGAAACCTTGGTAGACCGCATCTACCACCTCGACCGTGGCTACGACAAAATGGAAGCCAAACTGCGCGCGATTGGCGCAGACATTGAAAGAGTGAAATGACGTCTACCTTGACCTTGGCGCTCTCCAAAGGACGCATCTTCGATGAAACCTTGCCGCTGCTAAGAGCCGCTGGTATCGAGGTGCTGGAAGACCCAGAAACCTCGCGCAAATTAATTTTGCCTACCAACCAAGCGCAACTGCGTGTGGTCTTGGTGCGTGCTTCCGATGTGCCCACCTACGTGCAATACGGCGGCGCCGATTTGGGCGTGACGGGACTTGACACTTTGATCGAGCACGGTGGTGATTGGGCGGGCAGTGGCACTGGCCTCTACCAACCCCTAGATTTAAAAATCGCCAAATGCCGCATGAGCGTGGCAGTGCGCGCAGACTTTGACTATGTGGGCAAGGTCAAGCAAGGCGCACGTTTAAAAGTAGCTACCAAATACACCACGATTGCGCGCGATTTCTTTGCCAGCAAAGGCGTGCATGTGGACATGGTGAAGTTGTATGGTTCTATGGAATTGGCGCCATTGACTGGCTTGGCCGATGCCATTGTCGACTTGGTGTCGACGGGCAATACGCTCAAAGCCAACCACTTGGTAGAAGTGGAGCGCATCATGGACATCAGTTCGCGTTTGGTGGTGAATCAAGCTTCTTTGAAAATGAAGCAAGCCCAGATTCGCCCCATCATTGACGCTTTTGCAAAGGCATTGGCCTGAACATGCCTAAGCCGCTTCGCCTGTCCACTGCTAGCCCCAGCTTTGAAGCCGACTTCAAAGCGCGCTTGCATTGGTCTTCCGATACAGATGCGGCCATAGAGCAGCGCGTGGCAGATATCTTGGCGGATGTGAAGCTGCGTGGCGACGCTGCAGTTCTTGAATACACCGAGCGCTTTGATAGTTTGAAAGCCAGCGGTATGGCCGCTTTGGAATTGACCCAAGCCGAACTCAAAGCCGCTTTTGACGGCCTGCCCGTTGCTCAGCGTACTGCGCTAGAAGCTGCGGCCGCGCGTGTGCGCAGCTACCACGAGGCACAGAAAAAAGCCAGCGGTGAGAGTTGGACTTACAAAGATGCAGACGGTACTTTGTTAGGACAAAAAGTTACGCCACTCGACCGCGTGGGTATTTATGTTCCAGGTGGCAAGGCGGCTTATCCATCCAGTGTATTGATGAACGCCATTCCAGCGCATGTGGCGGGCGTACAAGACATCATCATGGTGGTGCCAACGCCGCGTAGCGAAAAAAATGCATTGGTGTTAGCCGCCGCCTATGTGGCAGGCGTCAGCCGTTCGTTCACCATTGGCGGTGCACAAGCCGTAGCTGCCTTGGCCTATGGCACGCAAACTATTCCAGCCGTAGACAAAATCACCGGCCCTGGAAACGCATACGTGGCGGCCGCCAAGCGCCGCGTGTTTGGCACGGTCGGCATCGACATGATCGCCGGGCCTTCAGAAATCTTGGTCCTGGCCGATGGCAGCACGCCGCCCGACTGGGTGGCCATGGATTTGTTCAGCCAAGCCGAACACGACGAACTCGCGCAAAGTGTGTTGTTGTGCCCCGATGCCGGCTTCATCNNGCCAAATCGCTCAATGGCCGTGGTGTGTTGATACACACCCGCAGCATGGAAGAGGCGTGTGAGATCAGCAACCGTATCGCTCCTGAACACTTAGAAGTGTCTAGCCAAGATCCGCACCGCTGGGAGCCTATGTTGCGCCACGCGGGTGCTATTTTCTTGGGTGCTTTCACGAGTGAGAGCTTGGGCGACTATTGCGCGGGCCCCAACCATGTGTTGCCAACAAGTGGCACAGCGCGTTTCAGTTCGCCCTTGGGTGTGTATGACTTTCAAAAGCGCAGCAGCTTGATTGAAGTCAGTAGCAAGGGCGCGCAAACGCTTGGTCAAATTGCTTCTGTTTTGGCGCATGGCGAAGGCCTGCAAGCTCACGCAAGGGCAGCTGAAATGCGTATGCAGAAAGACGCCCCATGACCACGCCTATGCGTTTCATTCGACAAGATGTGCAATCGATGCACGCTTATGCGATCCAGCATTCCGATGGCATGGTCAAGCTCGATGCGATGGAAAACCCGTTTTCTTTGAGCCCAGAGTTACAAGCTGAATTAGGTCAACGATTGGGCGCATTGGCCATCAACCGTTACCCCGGTTCGCGCATCGATGACTTGCGCTCCGCCTTGTCTAGCTATGTAGATTTACCCCAAGGCTACGGCCTGATGCTAGGCAACGGTTCGGATGAGTTGATTTCTCTGTTGGCCATGGTATGCGCCGTGCCAGGTGCCAAAGTGTTGTCGCCTGAACCCGGCTTTGTGATGTACGCGATGAGCGCCAAGCTACAAGGCCTGCCTTTCATCGGCGTGCCTTTGACGGCAGACTTTGCGTTAGACGAGCACGCCATGTCTGCTGCGATTGCGCAACACGAACCCGCCATCGTTTACATCGCCTATCCCAATAACCCGACTGCGAACTTGTGGGACACACAAGTGATACGACGTTTGATTGCCCAAGTGAGTGCCTATGGCGGTTTGGTGGTGATGGACGAGGCCTATCAGCCCTTTTCTAGTCTGAGTTGGTTAGATGAAATTCGCCGCGATCCCGCTAGCAACACGCATGTGTTGCTGATGCGCACGCTCTCTAAATTCGGTTTGGCTGGCGCGCGGTTGGGATATATGTTGGCGCCGACCGCTTTGTTGAACGAAGTCGACAAATTGCGTCCTCCCTATAACGTCAGCGTACTCAATGCCGAGTGCGCCTTGTTCGCCCTAGAGCATGCCGATGTTTTTGCTGCGCAGGCCAAAACTGTCTGCGAAGAGCGCACTGCGCTGACCCATGCTTTGCAAGCCATGCCTGGTGTGACACCTTTCCCTAGCGACGCCAATATGATGCTGGCGCGTTTTGACGGCGGGCCCGACACGGCTACCCGTGTGTTTGAGTCCCTCAAGGCGCAAAAAGTCCTGGTTAAAAACGTTTCTAAAATGCACCTATTGCTTGCTAACTGCTTGCGTCTGACCATTGGCACCCCACAAGAAAACCAACAACTGCTGGCCGCACTTGCAGTGGCTCTGAAATAAATCGTCGACACCTCTTTCATTACGCTTGGTCGCCTTTTCTTTTTGTTTGCTCACTAACTGTTTCACTGAAAGCCCACCATGACTGCTCGCATTGCCGAAGTCAGCCGTAAAACGGCCGAAACCCAAATCACCGTCAAGGTCAATCTTGACGGCACGGGCGTGTCCAAACTGTCGACCGGCATTGGCTTTTTTGACCACATGCTCGACCAAATCGCGCGCCATGGTTTGATCGATCTAGAAATCCACGCCACTGGCGATTTGCACATCGACGGCCACCACACGGTGGAAGACGTTGGCATCACCTTGGGTCAAGCCGTGGCCAAAGCCATTGGCGACAAAAAAGGTATCACCCGTTATGGCCATGCTTATGTGCCATTAGACGAAGCCTTGAGCCGTGTAGTGGTTGATTTCTCTGGTCGCCCTGGTTTGGTCATGCATGTGCCGTTCAAGGCCGGGATGATCGGTGAGTTTGACAGCCAATTGGCTTACGAGTTTTTCCAAGGTTTTGTTAACCATGCTTTGGTGACTTTGCATATCGACAACTTGCGCGGCGAAAATGCACACCACCAAGCCGAAACGGTTTTCAAAGCCTTTGCCCGCGCCTTGCGTGCTGCGCTGACACCGGATCCCCGTTCTGCGGGCGTCATTCCTTCGACCAAAGGATCTCTTTGAACACCATCGCGGTGGTTGATTACGGCATGGGCAATTTGCGCTCGGTGGCGCAAGCGGTGATCCATGCGGCGTCTGTCGTGGACCATGCAGAGGTCGTCGTTACCTCCAACCCACAGGTGGTGCGAGACGCCCACCGCGTAGTGTTGCCAGGACAAGGCGCAATGCCTGATTGCATGTCGGAACTGAAAGCCTCTGGA
>DDYJ01000105.1:5945-6082 GCA_002347905.1 Comamonadaceae bacterium UBA2237
TGATTTAGCAGGAAGAACCCAAGCTGACGGCAGTCGCTTCAAAGTGCCGCAAATGGGTTGGAACCAAGTGGTTCCCAGACAACCCCATCCTCTGTGGGAAGAGGTTTCTAGCAATAGTTACTTTTATTTTGTGCATA
>DDYJ01000022.1:0-482 GCA_002347905.1 Comamonadaceae bacterium UBA2237
GCTTGGGTGTAGCACTGGTATTTGCCGCGCAAAGCATCTGGGAAGGGGATGTATTCAATCAGCCCCTGTTGCACTGCTTGCGCCAAGTCCAGAGCAGGATGGCCTTGTGCGCGGCGCAGTGTGTTGACAACAGCGAGCGCGACATCGTTAAACGGTTGCGCGCGTCCTGTGCCGAGATTGAAGATGCCTGATTTTCCAGGGTTATCAAAGAACCACAGGTTGACGGCCACCACATCGTCCACAAAGATGAAGTCGCGTTGTTGGTCACCTGCGTTGTAGCCGCCGTACTCACCAAACAACTTGACGCGCCCTTCGGCATTGAATTGGTTGAACTGGTGAAAAGCTACGCTGGCCATCCGTCCTTTGTGTTGCTCGCGAGGCCCGTATACATTGAAGTAGCGAAAGCCCGCCACTTGAATGCTCATATCGCTAAAGTCATTGCTGTAAGCGCGTCGCACATACTGGTCAAACAAAAGCTTGGA
>DDYJ01000022.1:590-3643 GCA_002347905.1 Comamonadaceae bacterium UBA2237
TTCCATGGTGTCGCTGCAAGCGCCTTCGTGGAAGATGGCTTCTACTTTGCCGTAAGCGCCATCTGCAAAGAGTTCATAGAAAAGATCTTGGTCGACGTAGTCTGCAATTTGCAAATCGGCTAGGTTGACAAACTTGTCGCCTTGCGTGAGGTTGTCGACAGCGATGATGTTGTCAATGCCGCGTTCATTCAAGCCTTTGATGATGTTGCTGCCAACAAATCCTGCAGCTCCGGTGACGACGATCTTCATGCAAATAACTCCTCGTAGCTGACAGTAGCTGTACCAAATTTACCCACGACCACGCCACCCGCGCGGTTGGCCCAAGGCATGGCCTCGCGCAGAGACATTCCTGCTGCTACCAGGGCAGCAAGAGTGGCAATCACAGTGTCGCCTGCACCCGTCACATCAAACACTTCGCGCGCTTGGGCAGCGATGTGGGCGGCGCCTCGCGCATCAAACAGGGTCATGCCTTCTTCACTGCGGGTGAGTAGCACCGCATCGAGTTTTAATTTTTGACGCAAGTTGTGCGCTTTGGTGCTGAGCTCTTCTTCACTATTCCATCCACCCACCACTTGCTGTAGCTCAGCGCGGTTGGGCGTGATGCAAGTGGCGCCTGCGTAACGTGAAAAATCGCTGCCTTTGGGGTCAATCAGTACGGCTTTCTTGGCTTTACGCGCTGCGGCAATCATGTCGGTCACATGGGCTAAGCCGCCTTTGCCGTAATCCGAGAACAGCACTACGGGGTGGTCTGGCAAGAGTTGCATGAACTGCTGGGTTTGCGAGGACAACACTTCATTTTGTGGCGTGTTTTCAAAATCTAAGCGCAGAAGCTGTTGTTGCCTTCCGATGATGCGCAATTTCACTGTGGTTTTAAGTTGGGCGTCGCGACCGAAGTAAGGGGTGATACCGCTTTTCGCAATCAGGTCTTGCAACAAATGGCTGGCTTCATCGTCACCGACAACCGATAACAAAGAGGCTTGCGCGCCAACGCTCACGGCATTAAATGCAACGTTGGCGCATCCGCCCAAACGGTTTTCTTCGCGGGTGATACGCACCACAGGTACTGGGGCTTCGGGGCTGATGCGGTCAACAGCGCCGTACCAATAACGGTCGAGCATCACATCGCCGACTACCAATACTTTGGCTTGCGCGAGTTGCGCTTGAGAGAGAGGGGCTTTTTGTGCGTTCATAATTCTTCAATGCGCTTTGGCGGATAGCTGTCCCAAGCTTGGCAGCCAGGGCATTGCCAGAAATGTTGCGTGGCTTCAAAGCCGCAAGCGGCACAGCGATAACGTTGCAAAGGTTTGGCGGCGCGCTCAAGCGCACGTTGCACTTGCGGATGGAATTGCTGATGCTCAAACTTCTCATTAGCAATCCATTGTGTTGCTGCAACCAATGAAGGCTCACGTTCTAAGTGCTTGGCAAACCATTGGCTGGTATCGGTCTCGCCACGCGCAGTGCGCAAGGAGACGATGGCTTGCAACACATCAAGAGATGCCGTGTGTTGGTACAGATGTTCTAAAAACTGGAGCGCGTCGTCGAGGCAATGCAACTCTTTTGCAAGCACGCTCAAGCGAGGCGCTAAGAGCGGCACTGCTGAAGGTGCGCTATGCGCCAGCCCTTTGAGGGTGTCGTAAGCGGTTTGTTTTTCACCTGACTCGGCCAGTACCTTAGCCAACGCAAGTGGCGCTCTGGCAGCATGGGGCGCTGTGACAATAGCTTGTTGAAGCAATTTGATTTTGGTGGCTGTGTCTTGGTCTGTCTCTGTGCTTTCAGCTTGCTCGCACAGGTAATGCGCCAAGCGTCCTTGAAAACTGCCATTGCCCGACGCATTGAGTTTGTGTGCGATATCGGTAGCTTTGGCCCAGTCGCGCGAGCGTTCATAAATACTGAGCAGGGCCAAATGCGCTTGTTCAGCAAAGGCTGTGCCTTCTAGCTTGGACAAGGAGACTTCGGCGCGGTCAAGCAAACCTGCCTTTAAAAAGTCCAAGGCTAACGCGTGTTGGGCGCGGTCTAGATCGGCTTGGCCTAGGTCACCACGGGACAGTAAGTGTTGGTGCACACGCACCGCACGCTCGTATTCGCCACGGCGGCGAAACAAATTGCCCAAAGCAAAATGCAACTCGGAGGTGTCGGGGTCGTGTTGCACAGCTTCAATGAAAGCATCAATCGCTTGGTCTTGTTGCTCGTTGAGCAAGTAGTTCAAGCCTTTGAAATAAGCGCGCGGGGTTTGGCGGTTTTCAAAACGCAACTGACGCAAGTCAACCCGCGATGCGAGCCATCCCAGTCCAAAGGCCAAAGGAAGACCAAATAAAACCCAGCTGATATCAAATTCCATGCGCGGTATCCGGAAGGGCTGGCTTATTGCTGGAGTTGGCGGACGTTGGCTCTGCCGATGAAGTGACTGTGGACTTGGCCAAGCGACGCAATTTCCACCAACGTGGCAGCATACCCATGACGCCCACAGCAACACCCAATACAAAAATACTTAAAACGACCACGATCAAAGGCGCACGCCAAGAGGCGCCAAAAAAGAAATGCACCAAGATGTCTTCTTGGTTGTTGAGTGCAAACGCAAACAGGGTAAAAAAAATGGCTGCTTTCAATGTCCATTGAAGCAGCCACATGAGGTTTTTCAAAGTAACTCCTCAGTGACTGAAAAGAATTTTAGCCCCGAGAGTCGATTTACTTTTTGACTGGTGTTGTAGCCAATATTTCTTGTGTGCGTGCATCCACCGCTTCGCGCAAGGCTTTGCCTGGCTTGAAGTGGGGCACACGTTTTTCTGGAATCGCAACACTTTCGCCGGAACGCGGATTGCGTCCCATGCGAGGGGGGCGACGGTTGATCGAAAAACTGCCAAAACCCCGCAATTCAATGCGGTGCCCGCGCACCAAGGCTTCACCCATCGCGTCAAGAAGTGTCTTGACGGCGAACTCAGCGTCGCGGTGCGTGAGCTGGCTGAAACGTGCAGCCAGTTCTTCGACCAAGTCGGAACGGGTCATCCGTTGTTGTCGTCAAGCTTGGCACGCAACAAAGCGCCCAAACTGGTGGT
>DDYJ01000041.1:0-2352 GCA_002347905.1 Comamonadaceae bacterium UBA2237
ACCAGCGACTACGACCGCGAAAAACTGCAAGAGCGCGTAGCCAAATTGGCTGGCGGTGTTGCCGTGATCAAAGTAGGCGCTGCCACTGAAGTCGAAATGAAAGAGAAAAAAGCCCGCGTTGAAGACGCTTTGCACGCTACCCGCGCTGCAGTGGAAGAAGGCATCGTGGCTGGTGGTGGCGTCGCTTTGTTGCGCGCACGTCAAGCCGCTGGCACCATCAAAGGTGACAACGCTGACCAAGAAGCCGGTATCAAACTCGTGTTGAAAGCCATCGAAGCGCCATTGCGCGAAATCGTTTACAACGCGGGTGGCGAGCCATCGGTTGTGGTGAACGCTGTGTTGGCTGGCAAAGGTAACTACGGTTTCAATGCTGCTAACGACACCTATGGCGACATGATCGAAATGGGCATCTTGGACCCCACCAAAGTGACTCGTACTGCTCTGCAAAACGCAGCGTCTGTCGCCGCTTTGATGTTGACCACTGAGGCCATGATCTGTGAAGCTCCTAAGGATGACGCACCTGCAGGTGGCGGTATGCCTGATATGGGTGGAATGGGCGGCATGGGCGGCATGGGGATGTAAGCTCTCCTTGCCTGCTAAAAAGCCCCGCTTTGGCGGGGCTTTTTTATTGCATCAATGCTTCTAGCTTGATGGCGTCTACACAGAATGCGCGAATGCCTTCTGCTAGTTTTTCTGTGGCCATCGCATCTTCGTTGAGCGCGAAGCGGAAACTGGCTTCGGTGTGATGCACTTCAGGTAGATCTACTTTTTGAGCGGCTTCTGCGCTGAGTGCTTGATGCAATGCTTCATTCGATGCACCCAATTGCGCCAACAGGTCTGGGGCAATCGTCAATAAGTCACAACCTGTCAAAGCCCTGATTTGTCCGATGTTACGAAAGCTAGCACCCATGACTTCTGTCGCGATACCGTGGCGTTTGTAATGGTTGTAGATCTGACGTACAGACTTCACGCCGGGGTCATTAACACCTGCGTGATCAGCCTCTACCCACCCAGCAGTACCCAATGGGCCTGCACTGATTGATTTTTTATACCAGTCGTAGATACGTCCTACAAAAGGCGAGATGAGTTGTACTTTCGCGTCTCCACACGCAACCGCTTGGGCGAAGCTAAATAGCAAAGTGAGGTTACACCGAATACCATCATTCTCTAGGTGGGCAGCGGCTTGTATACCTTCCCAGGTCGATGCTATTTTGATGAGCACGCGTTCACGAGCAACACCTTGCGCCTCATACAAAGCCATGATGCGCTTCGCACGTGCCAGCGTCGCAGCCGTATCAAAGCTCAACCGCGCATCTACTTCTGTCGATACGCGTCCTGGAATCGTGGAGAGGATTTCGCAACCAAAACGCACCAGCAATCGATCGATTTGCTCGTCCATGGGCGCTTTGCCAAAACTCGCTACTGTTTGTTTAAGAAGCGGTAAATAGTCTGGCATTTGCACCGCCTTCAAAATCAACGAAGGATTTGTTGTGGCGTCTTGCGGTTGGTATTGCGCGAGTTGTTTGAAGTCACCCGTATCTGCAACGACCGTGGTGTATTGTTTGAGAGCGTCAAGTTGATTCATGTGCGCATTATCTCGCTTGAAAATAAAATAGTGAATCGCGTGAATGGGTCTAATTGATGCAACACTTAGGCTTAACCGCCTACCCTCTTTGTCACACATCATTCATTCAAATTTAACCCTAGTATGTCTCCACAAAAAATTCTAGTTCTTGGCGGTAGCGGTTTTGTCGGTCGCCACATCTGCGAGGCCCTGAGTCGACAAGGCCATCGCATCACGGTGCCTACGCGGCGCTTACCAGCGAGAAGCGTACAAATGTTTCCGGGTGTTGAAGTGGTTCACGCCGACGTACATGACCCAGCGCAACTTGCGTCTCTTGTGCAGGGCCAAGATGCGGTTATTAATTTGGTAGCAATCTTGCATGGAAATGAACAAACCTTTGAGCATGTCCATGTACAACTTGTGCGGCAGCTAGTCGCCGCATGTAACAAGTCTGGAGTCCATCGCTTGGTGCATATCAGCGCTTTAGGCGCAGATGAACACGCGGCATCGATGTACCAACGCAGCAAAGCGCGTGGTGAAAAGGTTTTACACGCGGCAGTGCAGACTGCGAACTTAGAACTGACCATTTTGCGGCCCAGTGTGATTTTTGGGGCAGACGATAAATTCATCAATATGTTTGCCAAGTTGCAGGCCGTCTTTCCCGTTATGCCACTTGCTGGTGCTGCAACGCGTTTTCAGCCGGTGTGGGTACAAGATGTTGCGCAAGCGGTGGTGCATTGCCTTGAACACCGAACGACTATCGGGCAAACGTTCGAGATCTGTGGCCC
>DDYJ01000041.1:2380-2541 GCA_002347905.1 Comamonadaceae bacterium UBA2237
TTCAAGCGTTGATGATGGAGTTCCTGCCAGGTCCTACTTTGATGAGTCGCGACAATTTGGCATCTATGCAAACGGATAACGTGGCTAGCAAAAATGCGCCAGGACTACTAGCGCTTGGAATACAACGCCCGCAAAGCTTGCACGCTGTGTTTCCTAGTCGC
>DDYJ01000115.1 GCA_002347905.1 Comamonadaceae bacterium UBA2237
GGCGGCACGCCAAATTCACCCATCAACTCCTGCAACATCAAAGGATTGGGCTTGCCCGCGGTTTCGTCTGCGGTGCGCGAGGCATCAAACAAACCTTGCAATTGCACGGTATTCAAAGCCTCGGTCAAACCTTTGCGGCTTTTGCCTGTCGCCACTGTCAACACATGCTGGCGTTCACGCAAAGCGTGGAGCATGGGCAAGATGCCTTCGAACAGGCTAATGTCGTTGACATGTTGTTGGTAATGGAAACGGTAGCGCTCACCGAGCAAAGGGTATTTCTCTTTCGGCACGTCTGGCGCAGCATGGGCCAAGGCGGGCATCAGCGCCATGCCGATTACATAAGCTGCCGCTGTGTCGCTGGGCTTGGCGCCACCCACATCCTGCACCGCCGCCTGTATACAACGCGTGATGATTTGCGTCGAATCAAACAAAGTGCCATCCCAATCGAAGGCGATCAAATCAAATTGCCGAATCTTTGGCGCCGAGTTCATACAGGTATAGGGGGTTGCACTGAATCAATAAATTGTTGCAGAGCCGCAGGGAGTGGAGATTTGACGGTGACAGGCCGCGCACTCACCGGATGCTGAAACTTCAATTGCCACGCATGCAAAAACATGCGTTTGAGACCCAGCTTTTGCAACTGCTTGTTTTGCTCAAAGTCGCCATATTTGTCGTCGCCCGCAATCGGATGTCCTTGGCTGGCCAAGTGCACGCGAATCTGGTGGGTGCGTCCCGTTTTGATCGTCACTTCTAACAAGGTGTAAGGCCCAACCGTGCGCGCCACACGCACCAAAGTGATGGCGCGTTGGCCGTTCGGATCGTCTTTGCCCACCACTTTGACGCGCCGTTCGCCCTCACCTTCGCCATTGGCAACGGTGTACTTGAACAAAGGCACGTCGATCACTTTTTTGTTGGAGGGCCACAAGCCCAAGACCAAGGCCAAGTAAGTCTTGCCCGTTTCACGGTCGCGGAACTGGTCTTGCAAATGTTTGAGTGCGCTGCGTTTTTTCGCGATCAGCAGCACGCCCGAAGTTTCACGGTCCAAGCGGTGCACGAGTTCTAAATTTAAACTAGCCGGCCGCGCGCGGCGCAACTGTTCGATCACCCCAAAACTCACGCCACTTCCACCGTGCACCGCCACACCGGTTGGTTTGTCAATGGCGATCAAGGCTTCATCCTCCATCAGCACCCCAAACTCGCGGGCTGGTGCTGGTGTGTCTTCCTTGGCTTGGACTGCGGCGGAGATGCGAATAGGCGGAATGCGGATCAAATCCCCCGCCTCAATCCGCTGGTCCGCCGACGCACGACCTTTGTTCACCCGCACTTCGCCCGAACGGATGATGCGGTAGACATGGGTTTTGGGCACCCCTTTGAGATGGCGCATCAAAAAATTGTCGAGCCGCTGCCCCGCCGAGTCGTCGTCCACGGCTAGGGTTTTCACTGTAGGGTCTGGAGCTGGGTGGATAGCCCCTATAATGTGTTTCACCAGCGTTTGCTTGTAAGTACTTGATTTAACTGAGATTAGAGCACGGACAGAGCAACGCGGTGAGGTCGATGCCCCTTTTGGGCCCGTTTCGCAGACCCAGTACCAAAGAGACTGGATGGCCAAACGCCCCAAAAGTTGAGCAGACGCTCAGAAAACACTGAAATGGAATACCCCAAGTTGGTGAGGCCCCAGAAAGAGCCTCATCAGCGGATTACAGCGAGTTAGCAATCCCATGGTTGTCGCGAAATTTATCTCCGAACCCGCTCTCATCCAAGCGCCCACCCTCCGTCGGCTGTGCTCACAAGCGCTCGCCTTGACGGTCGCCACGGCAATTCCCTTCGTTTTTTGACGTCCTCTCTGGCATCGTTGGCCCGTCATGGGCCTGTGATGTTTAAGAAATGTGAAGGTACGCTCCATGAAACGGATGCTCATTAACGCCACCCAGGCAGAAGAACGCCGCTTGGCAATCGTCGACGGACAAAAACTCCTCGACTACGAAATCGAAATCGAAGGCCGCGAACAGCGCAAAGGCAATATCTACAAAGCGGTCGTGACACGTGTCGAGCCTTCGCTCGAAGCCTGCTTCGTCGACTACGGCGAAGACCGCCACGGCTTTTTGCCCTTCAAAGAAATCTCCAAACAGTATTTCGCCGCTGGCGTGTCGGTGAGCCAAGCGCGCATCCAAGACGTCATCAAAGAAGGCGTCGAAATGCTGGTGCAGGTCGAGAAAGAAGAACGCGGCAACAAAGGCGCCGCGCTCACCACGTTCATCAGCTTGGCCGGCCGCTATGTGGTGCTCATGCCCAACAACCCCCGTGGCGGTGGCGTCAGCCGTCGCATCGAAGGCGACGACCGCGCAGAACTCAAAGAAGCGATGGACCAGTTGGAATACCCCAACGGCATGTCCATCATCGCCCGCACCGCTGGTATTGGTCGCAGCGCGGCCGAACTTCAGTGGGACTTGAACTATTTGCTCAAACTCTGGGGTGCGATCGACGGCGCGAGCAAAACCAAAGGTGCTTTCCTGATTTACCAAGAATCGAGCTTGGTCATCCGCGCGATCCGCGATTACTTCAACCACGACATCGGCGACATCCTGATCGACACCGACGACATCTACGACCAAGCACAGCAGTTCATGGCCCACGTCATGCCCGAGCATGCCGCCCGCGTCAAACGCTACCGCGACGAAACACCGCTGTTCAGCCGTTTCCAGATCGAGCATCAAATTGAGTCGGCCTATGCCCGTA
>DDYJ01000043.1 GCA_002347905.1 Comamonadaceae bacterium UBA2237
GCGTTGGGCCACATCCACAGAAAGCGCGGGTTGAAGGCGCGCCCGCACATGCCGTAATTGCCCGCACCAAAACTGCCGCCAATGATCACGGTGAACTTGGGCACCTGCGCGCAGGCCACGGCCGTCACCATCTTGGCGCCGTTGCGCGCAATGCCTTCGTTTTCGTATTTGCGCCCGACCATGAAACCGGTGATGTTTTGTAAAAACACCAAAGGAATTTTGCGTTGGCAACACAACTCAATAAAGTGCGCGCCCTTTTGTGCGGACTCACTGAACAAAACGCCGTTATTGGCCACGATACCGACCGGCATTCCTTCGATATGCGCAAATCCGCAAACCAAAGTCGCGCCAAAGCGCGGCTTGAACTCATGCATCTCGGAACCATCAACGATGCGGGCAATGATGTCGCGCACGTCATAAGGCTTGCGCGTATCGGCAGGGATCACGCTGTAAATTTCTTTTGCGTCATACAAAGGTGCTCTAGGTGGGACTAGCGCAGTTTGTATATTTTTTTTACGGTTGAGTCGAGCGACGGCTTCACGCGCCAGCGCAATCGCATGCGCATCGTTATCAGCCAAATGATCGGCAACGCCCGATAAACGGGTATGCACATCACCACCGCCCAAATCTTCCGCAGACACGATTTCACCAATCGCAGCTTTTACCAAGGGGGGGCCGCCTAAAAAGATAGTNNCCTTGGTTTTTCACGATGATGGTCTCATCACTCATTGCAGGCACATAAGCGCCACCCGCAGTACAACTACCCATCACCACCGCGATTTGCGACAGGCCTTGCGCACTCATATTGGCTTGGTTGTAGAAGATGCGACCGAAGTGGTCGCGGTCTGGAAAGACGTCGTCTTGGTTGGGTAAGTTAGCGCCCCCTGAGTCCACCAAATAAATACAAGGCAAATGATTTTGTTGTGCGATTTCTTGCGCACGCACATGCTTTTTCACCGTCATCGGGTAATACGTGCCGCCTTTGACAGTAGCGTCGTTACACACAATGAGACAGTCAACGCCACTCACACGGCCAATTCCCGTGATCACACCCGCACCAGGCGCATCGCCGTTGTACATGGCGTATGCCGCCAAAGGACTGAGTTCTAAAAAGGGCGTGCCAGGATCCAACAACATTTGCACACGGTCACGCGGAAGCAATTTGCCACGGGCTACATGTTTGGCACGCGCGGCCTCACCGCCGCCGTTGGCAACGCTTTGGATTTGCAAACGCAAATCGTCGACTGCTGCTTGCATGGCGGCCGCATTGGCTGCGGCCTCTGCACTGCGCACTTGCACCTGTGTGTGAATCAAAGACATAGGGATCCTTAAATCAATTCAATCGCCATGGCCGTACCTTCGCCGCCACCGATACACAAAGTGGCTAAACCTTTTTNNGCCATGGGCACCACTGCAAAAGCTTCATTCACTTCCCACAGGTCTACATCTTTGACTTGCCAACCGGCTTTGGCCAAAGCTTTTTGTGTCGCACCGACAGGCGCAGTTGCAAACCACTCTGGGGCCTGAGCATGTGTAGCGTGGCTGACTATGCGTGCCAATGGCTTGCAGCCTAATTTCGTTGCAGTGCTTTGGCGCATCAGCACCATCGCAGCGGCACCGTCATTGATGGATGAACTAGAGGCAGCTGTTATCGTGCCGTCTTTTTTGAAGGCGGGTTTGAGGCTGGTGATTTTGTCGATTTTGACTTTGCCAGGGCCTTCATCAATGGACACCACCGTCTCGCCAGTGCGTGTTTTAACAGTGACGGGGGCAATTTCTTTAGCGAAACCACCTGCTGCAGTGGTGGCCTTTGCGCGTTCCACACTGGCCGTGGCAAATGCATCTTGTTCTGTGCGGCTGAAGTGGTATTTCGCAGCACAGTCCTCACCAAATGTGCCCATGGAGCGACCGACTTCGTAAGCGTCTTCCAAACCGTCGAGCATCATGTGGTCAAACACTTTGTCGTGGCCCATGCGATAACCGGCACGGCCTTTCATCAGCAAGTAGGGCGCGTTAGTCATGCTCTCCATACCGCCTGCGACCAACACATCGTGCGAGCCGGCTAGCAACATATCGTGTGCAAACATCGCGGCGCGCATCCCTGAGCCACACATTTTGGACAAAGTGACTGCGCCAGCACTTTGGGGCAAACCACCTTTGAATGCCGCTTGGCGTGCCGGTGCTTGGCCTTGACCCGCCATCAAGCAATTGCCAAACAAAACTTCCGAGACCAAGTCAGGCGCAATACCTGAACGCTCGATAGCAGCACGGATCGCCACACCCCCCAAGTCGTGCGCAGACAGCGACGCGAAGTCGCCTTGGAAACTACCCATAGGCGTACGTGCCGCACTGACGATGACAACGGGATCTGAAGATGCATTAGACATAAAAGAGTCTCCTAAAACTTTGACAAATTAAACGCCGCGCGGATAGCGCTTGAAGGCATTACGAAATACATTGACCACTTCATCGCTGTGGTTCATGGTGACGCCGAGGTCTTTGACCAATCCGTCGTGCACGCCATAAACCCAACCATGGACCGCGACTTTTTGGCCACGTCCCCATGCGTCTTGCATGACGTTGGAAAGCGCCACGTTACCGACTTGTTCGATCACGTTCATCTCACACATGGCGTTTTCTAATTCAGCTTGGGGCAAGTGGTTAAGGCGTTGGCGATGGCGCAAGCGCACGTCTTGCACATGGCGCAACCAGTTGTCTGCCAAGCCAATGCGCATGCCGCGGGTCGCCGCGAGCACCCCGCCACATCCGTAATGCCCGACCACCATGATGTGCTCGACCTTTAAACAATCGACGGCGTATTGAATGACTGATAAGGCATTGAGGTCAGAGTGCACCACTACATTGGCAACATTGCGGTGCACAAAAACTTCACCCGGCTCTAGGCCGGTAATTTGATTGGCCGGTACGCGGCTATCGGAACAACCTATCCACAAATATTTAGGCGTTTGTTGGTGCGTGAGGCCTGAGAAAAACCCAGGTTGCTCGCGCTCCATCCGAGTGGCCCATGCACGGTTGTTATCGAACAGATGTTGCAAGCTTGAAGTCATTGGTTAGATCTTTCAGGTTTAAAGCGTTTCAGCAAACAACTCGCGACCAATCAGCATGCGACGGATCTCACTGGTACCGGCTCCTATCTCATAGAGCTTGGCATCGCGCCACAAACGCCCAAGCGGGTATTCGTTGATATAGCCATTGCCGCCAAAAATTTGTACGCCCTC
>DDYJ01000189.1:0-5244 GCA_002347905.1 Comamonadaceae bacterium UBA2237
GCCGCGACATCAACCAAACACGTTCAGACCAAACCGCTTTATTGCAAACTGTGCTCGCGCAATGGCGCTCCGACCTAGACCACATGACCCCAGTGCCAAGCATCAGCGACGCTGGCTTAGCATGGGACGGCCAAACTTTGCGCATCACACGTCGCGCCAGCACCCCACTTGCAGACGGCGGCTACGCAGGACTTTGGGTGGTTGCATGGACACGCAGAGACGGCCGTTGGTGGCGCTGGCAATCGCCTGCGCTACAAGACAGGCGTAGCCTGCTTGAAGCATGGACGCGCGCCGAGCGCTGGGGCAAAAACGCCAGCGCGGACGACCAAAATTTTGAAACTCCGCTGGTCGCAATCGACCAATGGCAGATCAATTACTTTCGCGGCAATGCATGGACTAATCCGCTGTCGAGTGCAGGCTTAAATGCAGCCACAAACACCACGGCAAATACGAGTGCGACTAACAACGCTGCTCCAGCGACTGGCACTGCGACTTCCAATGCGCCACCCGATGCAGTTCGCTTGGTCCTTGACCTCGGCAACAAAGCTCTGTCAACAGCGCCCACCCAAGCCTTACAAGGTCGACTCTCGCTGGACTGGATTCGCCCCAACTTCAGCAACAACAAATCATGAAGCGCCAACGCCATTCCTCTCGCGGCGCAGCCTTGTTGGCAGCCATGCTCATAGTCAGCTTGGTTGCCATGCTGGCTGCTGGAGCAGCTTGGCAACAGTGGCGAACGGTCGAAGTCGAAAGCACCGAACGCCAGCATGCCCAAGCGCAATGGCTACTTTTAGGCGCATTAGACTGGGCCCGCATCATCCTGCGTGAAGACGCACGCTCTGGTAACCCAGATGCACCGACAGACCACCTCGCTGAGCCTTGGGCTATTCCTTTACAAGAGGCGCGTTTGTCGACCTTTTTGTCAGCCAATTCCAGCAACTCTGGAGCTGGTTCAACGCCCACAACAACTAGCAGCGCCGCCCTCTCTAATTCACCTTCCGATGACTCTTTGGCCCAACAGGTCTACCTATCTGGCCAAATCAGCGACTTACAAGCGCGCATGAACATCACCAACCTTCTGCAAGGCAACCAAATAGACCTGAAATCGTTGCAAGCCTTTGAACGTCTATTTGAAGCCCTCAATTTACCCGCAGCACAACTCAACACCCTTGCCCAAGGTCTGGTCGCCGCCCAACAGCAAAAAGACGGCGCACCCCTCATGCCGCAACGCGTCTCGCAGCTCAGTTGGTTAGGGCTTACCCCTCAGACTTTGGTCACCCTAGCCCCTTACATCACAGTGCTGCCCACGCGCACCCAGATCAACCTCAACACCGCCCCGCCGGTCGTTCTCTACGCAAGCGTCGCAGGCTTAAACATGTCAGACGCCCAACGCCTGAGCGACCAACGCGCACAAAACCCTTGGTCTAGCCTCGATGCCTTCCACAAAGCCGCCGGCAAGCCCATCAGCATAGAAGGTACGCACAGTGTTAATTCACGGTTTTTTGAGGTGGTGGGGCGCTTGCGCATGCCCGCCACCAGTTTGGTAGAGCGCTCGGTGGTGCAACGCGACCAAGTCGATGTCAAGGTGCTTTGGCGGGAGAGTGGCTCTCTACAATGACCTGCCCATGCTGATCATCTCGCTTCCCCACCACCCCAAAGACGCTGCCTCCGGCTATGCCCACGTCTATTCGGACGGCCATCAGGTCTTGCGCAACGCTGTTGGGTCAGCCTCTTTGTTGTCTGCTTATGCAGGCGAGTTGGTGGCCTTGATTCCCCACACCCGTATGTCTTGGCTAAGCGTTCAGTTTCCGCCTGGCAGTCACGGTGCGCGTTTGAACGCGGTTCTTGCGGGTTTATTAGAAGACCGCGTACTTGAAGATCTGGCTGAACTGCACTGCGTTCTAGACCCTACATCTGCAGATGTGCCCCGAACCGGAGGCGTGGCCTTGGTTGCCATCTGTCAAAAATCTTGGTTACGCGAGGCGCTAGCGCCTTTGCAAGCCAGTGGTTTGGTGGTGCAGCGCTTGGTGCCAGAGTTATCGCCACGCACCCAGCCACTGTTATGCGTCATGGGAACACCAGAACAGTCGCAATCGGTTCTGTGCCACAGCCAAGGCGTGACTCTGCTGCCACCGAATGTGGCGCAATGGAAGGCATTCCCCGCCTATACCGCTTTTGCAACGCTCTCTGCGACCAAAGCCCCGCTTGTGGCGGAACCTGCCATGGTGGAGCGAGTCGAGCAATTACTGCAACGCCGTCCAGTCATGCAAAACGCCGCCCAGCGCGCGGTTGCGGCCACCCAGTCAGAGTGGGATTTGGCCCAAGGCGAGTGGGCACAAGGCACTTCGCAAAGGCTTATGCGTTGGTTACAGCATGCTTGGCAAACCTTGTTGCATGCCCCCGCATGGCGCAGTGTGCGCGTCGGCTTGGTTACTCTTTTGGTATTGCAGGTGGTAGGGCTCAACGCCATGGCGTGGCGTGAGCAACGCGCTCTAAACCAGCACAAAGCGCAACTTCACGAAATTTTGACCACCGCTTTCCCATCGGTGCGCTTGGTCATCGATGCGCCTTTGCAAATGCAACGCGAAGTCGATACCTTGCAACGCAACGCAGGCCGCGTCACCAGCACGGATTTTGAGCCCATGCTGGCTGCCACAGCCAATGCGTTGCCAGATGGCGTCCTGCCAGCGCAATGGCATTTCGCCAATCATGTATTGCGCGCGCAAGGTTTGGCATTGAATGCGTCCCAGGTCAGCACCGCGCAAACCGCTCTCAAGGTCCACCACCTGCAAATGCGCCGAGAAAGCGACGATGCTTGGGTGATTCAACCTGAGGCTATGCCATGAGCCGATCCGTCTCCCATGCCAGTTCGACTGCCAACTGGAAAACCCAAGCACTAGCCTTCCTGCATCAGATTTGGACATCCCACGGACAAGCGCGCTGGCAAGCTTTGAGTGCGCGCGAGCGTCTGTTGGTGCGCGTGTTTTTAGGCTTGTTTGGCATTTGGCTTTTTGTATCGATTGCCATCACTCCCGCCCTGCGAACACTGAACTCCGCAGAGCAACAACGCACAGAAGTTGCGCAACAAGCTGAGCTCATGCGCTCCCTCAAACAGCGCGCGCAAGAATTACAAAAAACCAAGCCGCTTTCGCGCGAAGATTCGCTCAGAAACCTACAAAGCTTGACCCCACCTGGCAACCCTGCGATGCAAATGACGGTCCAAGGCAATCGTGTGCTGGTCAACCTCAAAAACCTATCTGCCTCGCAACTGGCCGCTTGGTTGGCACAGGCCAGAAGCCATGCGCAAGCTTTGCCGGATGAGGTACACATCACCCGTTCGGCATCATCTGGCGTGAACGCTCCCCCTGGCGTCAGCCCAACAAGCACATACACTGCTTCCGCCACTACCAGCACAGCATGGGACGGACAAATTATTTTGCGTTTGCCGCTACAACCATGATGCACAACACCAAATGGTCTCTCACAGGCGTCCTCGTCGGCGCCTGTTTTGCCTTGGTCAGCCAAGCGCCTGCAACGTGGTTAGCAAAGGCCATTAACAACGCCAGCCAACAACGCTTTGTTTTACAAAATGCGCAAGGCACGGTGTGGCGTGGCTCTGCTTTGGCCTTGCTTGCCGAAGGCAGTCAGGCAGCCCACACCTTGGCAACGCCTTTACCCACACGCCTGCACTGGAACTTTTCAACTGGCTTTGATAGCTATTTGATGCGTTTGGTCATGCGCGCGCAAATCCAAAGCGCTTGTTGTACGCCAACACCCTTGCAGCTGGCCATCTCTCTTGGCTGGCAAGGACTACGCATCGACGTTGTCGACCAACAATCCCAATGGCCAGCGCATTGGTTGGTCGGATTAGGCGCGCCATGGAATACCGTGCAACCGGAAGGCACTATGCAATTGCGCACAGAAAACCTGACGTGGCAATCCAACGCAAGCACCTCATCTATGCAAGGCACTGCTGAACTCACACTCTCGCAATTGGCAACGCCTTTATCTACGTTGCGTCCCCTAGGCACTTACCGCTTGCGCGTGCAAGGCGGTGACACAATGGCGGTAACGCTGGCCACCTTAGAAGGTGGCCTGCAATTAAGCGGACATGGCCAATGGGCCAACGGACGCTTGCGATTCAAGGGCGAAGCCCGCGCGCAGCCAGCATTTGAGGCGGCGCTCTCGAACTTACTCAACATCTTGGGCCAAAGACAAGGCGCCATCTCCATCATGGAACTAGGTTAGACATATGCCATTGAAAAATAGAAAAGCTCAACCTCAAAGCACGGCCTACCGTGCTTACCTTTGCTTACTTGCTACTCCGCTACTGATCGCAGGCTTGTGCTTTACTGCCACACCCAGCCATGCAGCGGGTCCTAGCAAAAAAGATGCATCCGTCGAGCCCCTCTCGCTCAACTTTGTTAACGCGGAAATTGAATCGGTTGCGCGCACCTTGGCCACTTTGCTTCGTCACAACTTAGTTGTCGATCCACGCGTCAAAGGCACGATCAACCTCAGCACCGAAACACCCGTCACGCCTGCGCAAGCATGGCAACAGTTTTTAGCAGTCATTCGATTGCAAGGTTTTGCTGTGGTCGAGGCGCAGGGTCTTTACAAAATCTTGCCTGAAGCGGATGCCAAATTACAAGGCGGTAGCGTGCAACAAGTGAACCGCTCGGGCTCTAGAGTGGGTGGTTCAAATGCAGACAACAGCGACGCCAACTTAGGCAATGGCGGCGGACAAGTGGTCACGCAGATTTTTAGACTGAACCATGAGCAGGCCAACAACTTGTTGCCTGTATTGCGTCCGCTCATAAGCCCCAACAACACCATCAATGTGAACCCTGGCAACAACTCGTTGGTGATCACTGACTATGCCGACAACCTGCAACGTATTGCGCGCATCATTGCTAGCTTAGATGTATCGAACGCTGGTGAAGTCGAAGTCATTCCCCTCAAAAACGCCATCGCTATCGATTTAGC
This sequence comes from Comamonadaceae bacterium UBA2237, assembly GCA_002347905.1. Lineage (GTDB taxonomy): Bacteria > Pseudomonadota > Gammaproteobacteria > Burkholderiales > Burkholderiaceae_C > Limnohabitans. The sequence continues at coordinate 4,987 of DDYJ01000189.1, forward strand.
ACCTTTGGTCTCGCGATTGATTGAGTCGAACGGCAATTCAGGTGTAACAGCAGGTACGCCCGCAACACCAGGGCAAACCGGTAATGACTACAAAACAACTCTAATTGCCGAGCCACGCAGCAACACATTAATCTTGCGCGCTGCCAATCCTGCACGCGCTGCATTGGTCCGCTCTTTGATCGATAAACTCGACCAACCTGGCACACAAAACCCAAGCGGCAATATCCATGTGGTGTATTTAAAAAATGCCGATGCCAC
>DDYJ01000189.1:5340-9059 GCA_002347905.1 Comamonadaceae bacterium UBA2237
CTGCCAACCCAATGGCTGGCAATACTGGTGTTCCTGGCGCATTCACCAACAATGCCAATAACGCCAACACCACTGGCGGACAAATTCAAGCCGACACAGCAACCAACGCTTTGATCATCACTGCACCAGAGCCCCAATACCGCCAACTGCGCGCCGTGATCGACATGCTCGACCAACGCCGTGCACAAGTGATGGTCGAGAGTTTGATTGCCGAGGTCAATGCAGACAAAGCATTGCAAATGGGCATTCAGTGGCAGGCGCCATTTGGCACCAACGCTGTGGGTGGCACCAACTTTGGCACGACTGGCAACATCGCTGGCTTGTCGCAAGGCAGTACAGCTGCTGCAGCGGCTGGTGTGGGTACGGGCTTGAATATCGGTACGCTACGCACTGTCAATGGCAGAAATGTGTTGGGTAGTCTGGCTAACTTTTTAGAGACCAATGGCGACGCCAATATTTTGTCAACGCCCACTTTGCTCACGCTCGACAACGAAGAAGCCAAGATCGTCGTGGGACAAAACGTGCCTTTTATCACTGGCCAATACACCAGCAACAACACAGCAACCGGCTCGGTCAATCCGTTTCAAACGGTGGAGCGCAAAGATGTAGGTTTGACCTTGCGCGTGAAGCCACAAATCAGTGAAACGGGCACTGTCAAGCTCACCATCTTCCAAGAGGTATCGAGCGTCGACTACACCAAGGCCTCCACGATTGGCTTGATCACCAACAAGCGCAGTATTGAATCGAATGTTTTAGTCGAAGACGGTTCTGTGATCGTGTTGGGTGGTTTGCTGTCTGACACCTTTACTGGTAATAAAAGCCAAGTGCCTGGCTTGGGTGACATACCGGGTTTGGGTTGGTTATTTCGCAATGAGTCGCGCACCCGCTCTAAAGCCAACTTGATGGTGTTCTTGCGTCCCATCGTTGTGCGCGATGCCAGTGCCACTGAAGCATTGAGCAACAACCGTTACCAACAGATGATAGGTGTTCAAAACAGTTCGCAGCCTAGCAGCAATATCTTGCTCGATACCGGTGGCGCCGCGAAGTTGCCACCTATTAACGAATCGCCCAGGCCCTCTGGCAAGTGATATGCGCCAATTGCTCCCTTATGCCTTCGCCAGAGGTCACCAACTCTTATTAGAGGAAGAGGGAGATATTTGCACGCTGTGGCATAGCGACGCACCTGATGTCGGTGCTTGGAGCGAGGTCAACCGACGCCACAGTGTCAACGCATTTGAATACTTAGATACCGCCAGCCTGGCCAAACGCATCAGCGAGGCTTATGCACAAGTTGACTCCAATGCGGCTCTAGTGGTGAACGCAGTAGAGAGCGACATCGACATCACGCGCATGATGCAAGAGTTGCCAGCCGTGGAGGATTTACTAGAAGCTGCAGACGATGCGCCCATCATTCGCATGCTCAATGCTTTGCTCACGCAAGCGGCACGCGATGGGGCAAGCGACATCCATATTGAACCTTATGAGCGGCATTCGAGTGTGCGTTTTCGTGTAGACGGTACCTTGCGCGAAGTGGTGCAACCCAATCGCGCCTTACATGCAGCATTGATCTCGCGCTTAAAAATCATGGCGGAGCTAGACATTGCAGAAAAGCGTTTGCCGCAAGACGGGCGTATCTCATTACGCTTAGGCCAACGCGCGATCGATGTACGCGTCTCGACTTTGCCTAGCGCGCACGGTGAGCGTGCAGTCTTGCGTTTACTAGACAAGTCGCAAGGGCGCTTGAGTTTGGAATCGGTGGGTATGTCTGGCGATACGTTGCAGCGCTTTGCATCATTGGTGCAACAACCCCATGGCATTATTTTGGTAACAGGGCCTACAGGTTCTGGCAAAACCACCACCTTGTACGCAGCGCTTCAAACTTTGGACGCATCGCGCAGCAACATCATGACGGTGGAAGACCCGATCGAATACGAGTTGGCGGGCGTAGGCCAAACCCAAGTGAATCCCAAAATCGATTTGGATTTCGCCAAGGCCTTGCGCGCCATCTTGCGACAAGACCCCGACGTCATCATGATTGGCGAGATCCGCGATTTTGAAACTGCACAAATTGCGATTCAAGCGTCACTCACAGGCCATTTGGTACTGGCAACTCTGCACACGAATGACGCTGCCAGTGCAGTCACGCGTTTGCATGACATGGGTGTGGAGCCGTTTTTATTAAGCTCATCGTTGCTTGGCGTATTGGCGCAACGTCTCTTGCGCAAACGCTGCACAGCGTGTGCAGGCAAAGGCTGCGATGCGTGCGGCCAAAGTGGCTACCAAGGCCGCACAGGGATTTTTGAGCTCCTCACCACCAACGACGAAATGCGCGCACTCATCCATGCGCAAGCCAGTGAAGCGAAACTGCGTGAAGCGGCATTACGCAATGGCATGACACTGATGCGCGAAGATGGAGAGCGCTTGGTGCGTCTTGGTATCTCCACAGAAGAAGAACTCATTCGCGTGACGCGCGATTGAGCGATTGATATTGGCTATTTACTTGTATGCCAGCCTATTCATTTGAAGCACTAGACCCACAAGGCCAAACACGCCGTGGCGTATTGGAAGCAGACACTGCAAAGCATGCCCGTAGCCAATTGCGTGCGCAAGATTGGGTGCCACTCCAAGTGGATCTCCAACAAGCGGCTAAAACAGGTTTGCAAACAGTGGTTTGGGAATCCAAAGTTTTTAACAACGACGCTTTGGCTGTGTGGACAAGACAGTTAGCGGGCTTAGTGGGCGCGGGCTTACCACTGGAGCGCGCATTGAGCACTTTGTCGCAAGAAGCAGAAACACCCCGCCAACGCGATTTGGTGTCTACTTTGCGTGAAGAGGTGAATGCAGGCGCCACATTTGCCAAAGCCTTAGCGCAACACCCACGCGAGTTCTCTGCGATTTATCTGGCGGTCATTGCTGCCGGTGAGCAAAGCGGGCATTTAGACAGCGTGCTAGAGAGCTTGGCTGAAGATTTGCAAACACAGCAAGCACTGCGCAACAAACTATTGTCAGCCACGCTTTACCCAGCGATAGTCAGCGTAGTGGCTTTGTTGATTGTATTTTTCTTGCTCACCTATGTAGTGCCACAAGTGGCGCAGGTGTTTAGTAGCAACCAACAGGCGCTGCCTTGGCTGACCACTTTTATGTTGGGCTTGAGTGCTTTGGTCCAAGCATTGTGGTTATGGGTGTTGTTACTTACGGTTGTTGGTATTTGGGTCTTACGTCTTGCGCTTCGCCAAAGCGATTTTCGAGAACGCTTTGATGCGGCATGGTTACAACTCCCACTCATCGGCCGTTTATCGGGTGGCTACAACGCCGCACGATTTGCCAGCACCTTAGCTATGTTGGCTGCAGCAGGCGTACCTCTTTTGAAGGCGCTGCAAGCGGCCTCTGAAACACTTTCGAACGCTGCGATGCGACGAGATGCGCAAGAGGCTTATGCGATGGTGCGCGAAGGTGCGCCTCTGGCCTCTGCTCTGGCACAACACGCACGCTTCCCACGTTTGTTAGTGATGTTTGCACGACTGGGCGAACAAACCGGCACGCTCCCCACTATGCTGCAACGCACCGCACAGCAACTCGGTGAAGAAGTACAACGCCGTGCCATGCAATTGGCTACTATTTTGGAACCCTTGCTAATAGTAGTAATGGGTGCTGTGGTGATGTTGATCGTGCTCGCAGTGATGCTGCCGATCATCCAACTCAACCAATGGGTACGATAG
>DDYJ01000169.1:0-1223 GCA_002347905.1 Comamonadaceae bacterium UBA2237
TAGGTCACAAAGTCGCTGCGATCGGGTAGCTTTCCGTTGGGTAACGATTTCACCCACTCCGGGTTAGGTGCCAACAACACCATATTGTCCAAAAACGGGGTAGATGCATGGCGCCACTTCAAGGCTTTATCCAGCCAACCAGGTACCACTGCTTTTTGAAAATGCGGATACAAAACAATGGGGCTGGTGCTTGATGTTTGGTAGTTCAAATGCAAGTGGTAGTCAGTAATACCGCCATCCCAGTAAGCGCCAGTGGGGGCGTTTGGAATGTCATGCACTGCCTGTAAAACAAATGGAATTGAGCAGCTAGCTTGTATGGCTGGCATGAAGTTACTGGTAGTTAAAGCTAAGTGCTGGGTCGCAAAATCTTGCGAACCAAAAGGCAGTTTTGCGTGCGAAGTAGAAAAAACGACACGCTCCAGCCAAATGCCCATAGCGGGCCTACTTACCAAATTGCTGAGATAAGCCAAGGCATACCCCAAGGGCGTCAAAACGCTATGTTCACGGTTTAATAAATGTTTACCGCGTGACGTCACGACATGCAATTTATACCGAGGATGTTTTAGTACTTCTTCCATGCGGCCACCATAAAAACTCTGCAAACTCGCACCGAACGCATCGCTTACTTGCTTGGCACTAGGGCGCTTATGACCGGGCTTCACGTCATAGTGCTGGTGGATGTAATCGTGCTCTAGTCTTTGTAAGCTTTGCACTGAATCTTTCAAGCAAGCCGTCGCCATGCGCCAGGCGCCAATGGAGGAACCAACCAAATCTACTGATTGGTCGCTTTGCACCAACCATTCACCAAAAATAAAACGGTCTAAAGGTCCTAGTATCAAGCCCTTTGGACCACCGGCGGCCCCTGGAATCACGCCAACATGATGGGGTAGCAAACCATGGTTATGAATATGCTGAAACGCACTCGGTCCAGCGAATATGTTTAGCGCTCTCAATCGCGTAAATCGGCTCTGAGTTTGTCACCAATATCTGGCCGTTCTTTAAACGGATCTGGCGGATTATGGCCTTGCACGATGGCTTCCATACGGTGTTGCACATTACCCAAAGCTTTAGGGTGGCTGTAGATATAAAAATGGTCATTAGAGATCGCATCAAACACCATCTTTGCCACATCGGCTGCACTTACTTTACCGCTGCCCACCGCTTTGTCGCTCATGGCTTGACCGATCAATTGGCTCTTCGTGGGCTTGTCTGCTTTTAATTGG
>DDYJ01000169.1:1248-1538 GCA_002347905.1 Comamonadaceae bacterium UBA2237
ACACTGGCGCTAATTTGGTCGCTGACCAGTTTTAAATCTTGGTACAAAGTTTCTGTCAATGCTACGACAGCGTGTTTTGTGACGTTGTAAATGCCCATATTTGGCGGTGTTAACAATCCCGCCATACTCGCGGTATTGACGATATGTCCTTGGAATTTAGAGTCCTTGCTAGCAGCTTCAAGCATCATGGGCGTGAATAAACGCACGCCATGCACCACGCCCCATAAGTTCACACCGAGTAACCATTCCCAATCGGCCACGGTGTTTTCCCAGACCAAGCCACCTGCGCC
>DDYJ01000169.1:1555-3591 GCA_002347905.1 Comamonadaceae bacterium UBA2237
GCCAGAGCTTGCATTTGGCCTTCGTTGGATACATCCACCAAGCGCGCCATGACTTCGGCACCTAATGCTTGCATTTGCGCTTGCGATGCATCTAATGCGTCTTTTTGCACATCGACTAGCACCAACTTCATGCCCAATTGGGCGCCGATCTTTGCGCATTCCAAACCAAAGCCTGAGCCAGCGCCGGTCAGAACGGCTACTTTGTCTTTGAAGTTGGATATCACGTGTCGTCCTTTTTCATGATGAAGCCTACGCGTGGGAAATGCACATGCACAGTTCCAGCCCGTGCATCTTGGCGACGCACAGTGATGCGTGTTCTGGTGGCTGCCACCAGTTCGCCGTGTGTTGGTTCAAGGCCAAATGATTCAGCAGTGATGACGACTTTGGAACCTAGTGCAATGCCATGTAAGTCAATAAAAGGTTCTTTGGAGATATCGATTGGCGTAGCGTGCTTGGCAATATCTATCGATTGCGTCGAGCTTATTTCAGTAGAAGTACCATGCCCAAATTTTTCCAAACGTTCAATCCAATTCCGCACGTTCGGAGTTGCATCAAAGATTCCTGCTAGCGGTGTGACCTTACGCAAGGTATACCAAGTAGGGTGATACGCAGAGAAATCGGCGATAGAGGGCGCATCGCCCATCAAAAACGGATGGTGGTCCAACATATTGGCCAAGCGTCTTAAATAGCTGCGGTACATGCCCTCAGCGTCTGCGGGTGGCATGCGCGGTGCACCGCCGCGCATCGTTGCGCGGTCTTGTACAAACACTTTGATGTCTTCAGGGTTCCATCCAGCCAATACATGTGCCGCACCGCTGGGTTGGAAGTTGTAAGCCATCGCCACCGGAAACACCAAGGTATCAGCCCATTGCGCGACGATACGCGCAGCCCCTTTGACAGCTTCAGGGTAGAGCGTGGGTGTAGGCGATATTTGCTCAAGTACATCGGCGATCAACGCGGTGTCGCAATAAATATCTGAACCGATTTGCATAAATGGCGTACGTCGGTGGCCACCCGTCAGCGCAATCACGTCTGGCTTTGGCATGTACATCGGGATGATGACGCTTTGCCATGCCATCTTTTTAAACCCAAGAATGAGACGCACCTTTTCTGCAAAAGGCGATAAGGGGTAATGGTGCAAGATGATGTTGGACATAGCGTGTATGAATTGCGTTGGATTAAATTAACTTGACCAATTGCTTACCAAAGTTTTTACCTTTGAGTAAGCCTAAAAATGCTTGTGGCGCTGCCTCCAAGCCTTGGGCAACCGTTTCACGTGGGCGTAATTTTCCTGTGCCCACCAAAGTGCCAAGCTCTTGCAAGGCTTCAGGCCAAACTTCCATATGTTCACTCACGATGAATCCTTCGACGCGCATGCGGTTCACCAAAATCAAAGCAGGGTTGGTCATGGCAATCGGCGCGCCGTCATAACCAGCAATCATTCCGCAGACAGCGATACGGGCAAAAGCGTTAGTACGCAGCATCACCGCGTCTAAGACCATGCCGCCTACATTTTCAAAATGGCCGTCGATACCGGTAGGGCACGCATCGCGCAAAGCTTTGGAGAGTGACAGATAGTCTTTGTGTTCTTTGTAATCAATGCACGCATCGAATCCAAGTTCTTTCACTACATAGTCACATTTGTCTTTGCCACCCGCAATACCGACGACACGACATCCTCGGGCTTTTGCCAACGCACCAAATGCACTTCCTACAGCACCACTTGCAGCGCTAACCGTCACGGTTTCACCTGCTTTAGGAGAAATGATTTTGACCAGGCCATAGTAAGCAGTAACACCTGGCATACCAACAGCACCTAAGTAATGGCTCAGTGGCACATGGGTGGTATCGACTTTACGCAACATGCCGGGGGCGTTGCCGTCAACCACGCTATAGAGTTGCCATCCACCCATGCCGACCACTTTGTCGCCCACATGGAATTTGGGATGTTTGCTCTCTACTACTTCGCCAACTGTGCCACCGATCATCACTTGACCGAGTGGTTGTGGCACCGCATAACTTTTACTCTCGTTCAT
>DDYJ01000169.1:3605-6207 GCA_002347905.1 Comamonadaceae bacterium UBA2237
GGCGTTTTAGTGGTCACCAACTTGAAGTTGCTGGTAGTTGCCTCGCCTTGGGGTCGGTTGTCTAGTAAGAGTTGTTGGTTGTCATGCATAGTTGTCTCCATTGGAATCGTGATTAATCGGTTGAAATTTCGTGGTTGGATTGGTTGGGTTGCACTGCACGGGCGACATATTTAAAAGTGCCTGTGGCATGTGCACAGATATTGCCTTGTGCATCAAATACCGTACCTTCTGTAAATGCCATACTTTTGGTGCGGTGCAAAAGCTTGCCTTTGCTCACAAGTTGCCCACGAGCGGGTTGCATGAAGGAGGTTTTCATCTCAATAGTCACCACCCCCACGGTTTTGTCTACGCTTCTAGCAGCGGTGGCCATCGTCACGTCTAGTAAAGTCATCAAAGCACCACCATGCGTCACATTGAATGAATTCAAATGCGACTCTTCTGGCAAATAGCGCAACTCGGATTGGCCGTCTTCAAAAAACTCCATCTCAAAGCCCAAATGCTCGACAAATGGAATGTAGGCGCCAAAGCTTTCTTGCATGGGTTGCTTTCTTAAAAAGAGTCTTCGGCCATGTTGGCACACGTCATATCGCGTGCTTCGACAACATNNCTACGACCTGCATGGGATACACCTTCAGAAAGACTGGCAAGCTCAACTTCTAGCCACATCCACGCCAAAACAGTATGACCAAACGCTTGCATATAAGGAACAGCGTTTGCCAAGGCTTCTGCAGGAACACCTGTACTCCAAGCCATCTTGGTGGCGCGACCTACCCGTTGCAGTGCCTCTGCCAAGGCATTGCCATGTACTGCAGTTTCTTTTCCCATGGTGAGTGAGCGCTCGATGGTGTCGTTGATACGGATTGCTAGTAACTGGAGACCCCTACCCTCTTCCATCAATACTTTGCGACCCAGAAGATCCAAAGCTTGAATACCATGCGTACCTTCATGGATCATGTTGAGACGGTTGTCGCGCCAATATTGCTCTACTGGGTAGTCGCGCGTGTATCCATAACCACCATGGATTTGTATCGCCAATGAATTGGCCTCCAAACACCATTCGCTTGGCCAGCTTTTAGCAATGGGCGTGAGAACTTCTAGCAACAACCGTGCTTCATCGGCTTGTTGTGCGTCACCTGTGTGTTGCTCATCGACTAAGCGAGCACAATACAGTTCTAAGGCTAATGCACCTTCACCATAAGCTTTTTGTGCCAACAACATACGCTTGATGTCCGCGTGTTCAATGATGCGGGACTGTGGTGACGCGGGGTCTTTTCCCCCTGCAGTCATCAGTCGTCCTTGTGGTCTGTTTTTAGCGTAATCGAGCGACGCGTAATAGCCAGCCAGCCCCAGCATCGTGGCGGCCATACCTACGCCAATGCGTGCTTCGTTCATCATATGGAACATGCAACGCAAACCTTGTCCCGGTTGTCCTACCAAGTAACCAATCGCACCAGCACCTTTGCCATCAAGTCCCGGGGATCGCACGGGGTACTTGCCTTCTCCGAAATTCAGCAAGGTGTTGACAGTGCCGCGCCAACCTAATTTATGGTTGAGTCCTGCTAGGGCAACGTCATTGCGTTCACCCGTTAAATGACCTTCTATATCGACCAGCTTCTTGGGAACAATGAATAAGGAAATGCCTTTGACACCTGGAATCGTTTTACCTTGCGCGTCGGGAATTTTTGCCAAGACCAAATGCACAATGTTTTCGCTGAGTTCGTGGTCTCCTGTAGAGATCCACATTTTGTTACCTTTGAGTCGAAAGCGCGGGCCAAGAGGGTCACTATAGAAATCTGCGCCGTCAGGCGTGGCACGTGTAGCAATGTCAGACAGTGAAGAACCTGCTTGTGGTTCGGACAAACACATAGTCCCAGTAAAACGTCCAGAAAATTCGTTCAGCGCAAAAACCTTTTTTTGCAATTCGGTTCCGTGTGCCATTAACAAATTGGCATTGCCGACGGTCAACATGCCAGCACCAATGCTCACAGAGCCACATGCAAAAAAAGCATTGGCTGCCGCTTCTATGGTGTAGGGCAATTGCATGCCGCCAATCTCGTAGTCTTGTGCGGAACTCAACATACCACTGGCAACGTAGGCGTTGTGCGCATCTTGCGTGCACGCAGGCAAGATCACTTTTTCGCCATCAAAGGCCGGTTCTTGCACATCCACGGTGCGGTTGAATGGCGCAAACTTGTCACGCGCAATACGTTCGCAAGTGTCTAGGACCGCGTCAAAGGTTTCGCGGGAATGGTCAGCGAATCGCTCGCGTTGGTTGAGTTCGCTGACCTTGAGCCAATCGTGCAATAAAAAATCAACCGTAGTGCGAAGCGACATAGCTTAATGCAGAGCAATAGGTTGATGGAGCAGCAGATTCTTGAGGGCCTTCAAGTTTTTTTAAAGAACTTCAAAGATGCCTGCAGCACCCATGCCGCCACCAATACACATGGTCACCGCNNACGACGCTTGCCTTCGATCAAGGCGTGGCCTGTCAGGCGTTGTCCACTCACGCCGTATGGGTGGCCCACAGCAATAGCGCCACCGTTCACATTCAAGCGGTCAGCAGGAATGCCTAAAGTGTCACGGCAATACAAAACTTGGACAG
>DDYJ01000097.1 GCA_002347905.1 Comamonadaceae bacterium UBA2237
GTAGTTATTTGGCGAGGTTAGAGGAAGATTTGCGCAATGAAGGTTTTTCTGGTGAATTACTGATAGTCCAAAGCAATGGTGGCGTCATGTCGCGAGAAACCGCATGCGATGTTCCTGTGCGTACAGCGTTATCCGGGCCTGCCGCAGGGGTGATTGCCTGTGCTGCAGTAGCACGTGCCTCTGGGTTCCCCAATGTGATTACTGGAGATATGGGAGGAACATCATTTGATGTTTCATTGGTGGCCGCAGGTGAGGCTGCATTAGCCGCCCAAACTTCTATTGAGTTTGGCCTAGTCGTGCGCTCTCCCATGATTCAAATTGAAACCATTGGCGCTGGTGGTGGTTCTATCGCTAGTGTCGATGCCAGTGGTATGTTGCAAGTAGGACCAGAGTCTGCGGGAAGTAATCCTGGTCCTGTTTGCTATGGAAGAGGTAATTCCCGTCCTACGGTGACAGATGCCAATGTAGTACTTGGCAGGATTGCAGCGGATCGTCCATTGGGCGGAGGTTTGCTTAAAGCTTTGGATGCAAAGTCAGCGGAAAAAGCTATCCAAGACCATATCGCCAAACCTTTGGGTCTTGATACGTTGGCAGCAGCAGAAGCCATTTTGACTGTCGCCAATGCAAAGATGGCTGGTGCCATCAGGGTCGTATCGATTGAGCGCGGTCATGATCCTCGTCAGTTTGCCTATATGCCTTTTGGTGGGGGTGGCGCCTTGCATGTATGCGCCATGATGCGCGAGGTTGGTGTAACTGCGGGAATCGTACCCCGCTATCCCGGCGTGACATCTGCTTTGGGATGTGTGATGGCAGATATGCGACATGATGCGGTGCAAACTATCAATAAATCACTGGCCGATTTAGATTTGAAGCAGCTCACATCTTTATTGGTTGGACTGGCTGATGCCTGTCAAAAACGTCTTGACTCTGCTGGGGTGAGGTTTGAAAGCATTCAAGAGGTTGTTGCGCTGGATATGCTTTATATGGGGCAAACCCATACATTGCAAGTCACATTAGATACGCAAGAGATTACGCGTGAAACCATCCAATCCGCATTTGAGAAAACCTATCTTGCATCTTTTGGTCGAATACTGAATGGCATAGCAATACGCGTGATGAACTTGCGCTATGCGCGCATTGGTGTTCGTCCGAAGTTTGATTTGACGATATTGGCACCTAAAGGTGCTGGAAGTTCGATATCTCTTGGTATCCAACAGGTATTCCACGCAGGTAAGTGGTGGGATGCCAAGCGGTATGCCCGACTTGATTTGCCCGTAGGAACCGAGATCAGAGGCCCAGCCATATTGGAGCAGGCTGACACAACACTTTGGTTGGAACCTGATTTCTTTGCGTGTGTGGATTCGTTGGGTAATTTATTAGTGAAGAGGGTTGCAGAATGAGTCAAGAAACTCAGCGTCGAATTGCTTTGGTCATTGTGGATTTACAAAATGACTTTTTATCGCCTGAGGGTGCTTATGCCCGCGGTAAAACGGTCAGTCCTCAGGCAATATTGCTACCAGAACGACTTGTACCGTTGGCGAAGGCTGTAAAAAAGCACCATGGACTGGTGGTGGCCAGTCTATTTACCTTGTGGCCCGATGCCGATGGGCAGCCCATGATTTCTGCGCACCTGTTAGAGCGTCGCCCCTTTTTACGTAAAGGTGATTTCGCACCCGGCAGTTGGGGGCAGGCTAATGTGGAGGTACTTGCACCGTTGATTGATGTGGCTGTTTGTAAGGTGGCGTATTCGGCTTTTTTCAACACACAGCTGGATTGGATACTGCGTAAATCTGGAATAAATACAGTAGTGGTATGCGGAATCGTGACGAACGGTGGGGTGGCTAGTACTGTTCGCGATGCGCATATGCGTGACTATCAGACCGTGGTGTTGAGCGATGGATGTGCTACTTTTTCAGAAACTGCACACCAATCCGCCTTAACTGATATGTCTTCAGTTGCGCATGTCATGACTTGTAATGAATTTCTTGCAACGCTATGACCACACGTGTCTATCGTGTACAGAGTTTCGATGCGCCGGTGCATACGGCTGTCGCTATTGTGGGTGCAGGCGCATGTGGATTGACCGCGGCGTTGACCCTCTCAAACATGGGAATAGAGTGTGTTGTTTTGGAGCGCGATGCAACGCCCAGTGGTTCAACGGCGTTATCGTCTGGATTTGTGCCAGCGGCCTCCACGACCGTTCAACGTTCAAAGGGCATCGAAGATTCTCCAGAGTTGTTTGCCCAAGATATCCAAAGCAAAGCAAAGGGCAATGCATCTGCAGCCTTGGTGAAAGCCTATGCTGAAGCGATTGGCCCTGCGATGGATGCTTTATCTCTTCAACACGGTATACCTTGGCAAGTGCTGGATACTTTTTTATACCCTGGCCATAGCGTCCATCGCATGCATGCTGTGCCAGAAAAAACCGGTGCTGGCTTGATGATGCGTTTGCAAAATGCTGCCCAGTCTGCTGGTGTAGTTGTTTTGACAGAGGCTAGAGTCACCGATCTCTATGCTGACAACTCAGATAAAGTTCTTGGGCTTGGTTTTTTGCGTCCAGACGGACAAGTAGAGAAACTGAGTTGTGAAAAAGTCATAGTTGCCTGCAATGGGTTTGGGGGTGATACCGATTTGGTGAAAGACTTGTTGCCTGAAATGCGTGATGCGTTGTACGCCGGTCATGTGGGAAACGATGGCAGTGCCATCAAATGGGGTCGCCAACTCGGCGCACAACTAGCAGATCTTGG
>DDYJ01000185.1:0-1990 GCA_002347905.1 Comamonadaceae bacterium UBA2237
GCATCAGGTAAATCTTGGTATGACCTCACCAGTCAAGCACTCACAGTTTTCTTGCCCGTGAAAAGTGTGGGTGTTATGGGAGATGGCAGAACCTATGAATATGTGGTGGCTTTGCGTGCAGTACAAACCAGCGACTTTATGACAGCGGATTGGGCTGAATTACCCTATGCGTTGTTGAAGAAAGTTTCGGGACGCATCATCAACGAAGTGCGTGGAATTAACCGTGTAACTATGGATGTATCTAGTAAGCCGCCGGCTACTATTGAGTGGGAATGACCACTCTTCCAGATTCAATGAAGCTTTGGCGTAAAAGATATACCCAACTTCTTTACTAGTGCAACAAGCTGGATTAAGTCGGCTCTGAAGTCAAGTTTTAATCGGGAGTCGCATAGTACAAACAGATAANNCTATTTTTTTACAGGACGCAAATGACTACAACTTACTTAATCACAGGCGCAAACCGCGGAATCGGCCTTGAGATGTCGCGTCAGATTTTGCAATCTGGTGATCGCCTTTATGCTGTTTGCCGAAATCCTGAAACGGCTTCGGAGTTAAACAACCTTGTTCATGGATCAAACGGTCATGGGCAAATCTTTAAGTCTGATGCTTGTGACGAAGTCTCCCTTGCTAACATTGCCGACAAAATTGTCGGTGGTATAGACGTTGTAGTCTGCAACGCTGGAGTGATGAGTGCGAGAGGAGGGCTTAACGATGCCGCGAATAATGCTGCTTCAGTGGCTACAGTTTTAATGACCAACACAGCAGGCCCTTTTTTTACAGCGAGGGCTTTTTACAAAAACCTTAAATTGAGTTCAGCGCCAAGGATTTGTATTATTTCTTCATACATGGGTAGTCAACAACACCAAGGCGCATCGGCTTATTTTTATCGCGCATCTAAAGCTGGTGCTAACAACATCATGGTGACTTTGGCGAATGAACTGAAAGCAGATGGCATCACGGTGACTTCTTTTCATCCAGGATGGGTCAAAACCGAAATGGGTGGAAGTGGTGCAGATATCACTGTCGAAGAGAGTGCTTCTGGACTGATTCAGCAGTTTCAAGCTTTGAAAATCTCCAAAACAGGGACTTTTCTCAATTACGACGGAAAGTCGTTACCACTTTAGTATTGTCATAAGCGCCGCATTATTTTCTCTTTCATCTCTGCTTATTAGGGATTTACCGCTTAGAAATTGGTTTGCTTTGGGCGATAGTCAGGCAAGCCATTTAAATAGGGGATTCCATGCTGAGTTTGAACATTAACGGCGCTAACCACAGCGTTGACGTAGAACCCGAAATGCCCTTGCTGTGGGTAATTCGGGAGCAACTGGGGCTGACTGGAACTAAATTTGGTTGCGGTATTGCGCAGTGCGGTGCATGTACGGTGCACGTAAATGGGGAGCCGGTTCGGTCTTGCTCGTATCCTGTTTCAAATGCAGTGAATAAAAAAATCATAACGATTGAAGGTCTAACCAGTGACTCCTCTCATCCTGTGCAAATGGCTTGGAAGGCCTTGGATGTTCCGCAATGTGGCTATTGCCAATCAGGACAAATTCTGGCTGCAGCTTCCTTATTAAAACGCATACCTAAGCCCACTGATAAGGATATCGATGACGCCATGACAAATATCTGTCGCTGTGGCAGTTACCAACGCATTCGAGCTGCTATTCACATGGCTGCTGGAACAGGCAAAGGGATTGGCTCAGTGATTCACTACGCTGGCCCAGGTGCTGCCAATGCCAAGACGGGTATTTCTACCGATTTAGAGATTGACCACTAAGGCCTCTATGACAACTACAACTATGAAAAATCAAAACCAAGTTTCACTGACCCGACGTCAATTTGTTGTCTCATCTGTCATGGCCTCGGGTGGCTTGGCACTAGGCTTTCATTTTCCTGCGGCAGCCCAATCAAATGAGCTGTCCACTTTGGGTGGGAGTGAGATCAACGCTTGGGTGGTAGTGCGACCAGACGACAGTTGTGTCATTCGTAT
>DDYJ01000185.1:2074-8853 GCA_002347905.1 Comamonadaceae bacterium UBA2237
CCTGGACAAAACCTTGCGCGCAAAAGAGTTTGGCGCAATATGTCTACGGGCGGCAGCCGCGGCATTCGTGAGTCCCATGAATATGTGCGACAAGGCGGTGCAGCCGCCCGCATTATGTTGCTGCAAGCTGCGGCAGCAGAATGGAAAGTGCCTTTCAGCGAGATTTCTGTGGAAAAGGGCGTGGTGACGCATGCCGCTTCGGGTAAGACAACGAGCTACGGAAAGTTAGCTAGCCAAGCATCTAAATTGCCTGCACCTGACCCGAAATCCATCACCCTCAAACACCCAAGAGACTGGAAAATATTAGGCAAATCTCCGAGGCGTTTAGACACGGCGCCCAAAGTGAATGGGTCGCTCAAATACGGTATCGATACGGCTTTGCCAGGGATGCAATACGCTGCTATCAAAGCCTGCCCGGTGTTTGGTGGCAAGTTGGTAAGTTTTGATGCGTCAAAAATTTCTTCACGGCGCGGTATCAAAGCTGTGGTGCGTGTGGACGATGAAACCGTGGCGGTATTGGCTGACAGTTTCTGGCGCGCTAAGACGGCACTAGAAGTTTTGCCCATTACTTGGGATTTTGGTTCCAACGGCAAGGAATCTAGCGCCACGATTGCCGAACGTTTGCGCGAAGGATTGACGTCAACAAACAATGTCTTTGCAGATATTGACCAAGGCAATGTGACTGAAGCCATTCAAGGTGCTGCGAAAAAAATTGAAGCTGTTTACGGCACGCCATTTGTTTCACACGCTTGTATGGAACCGATGAATTGCACAGCGCGGGTGACTGCGGATCGTGCAGAAGTCTGGGTGCCTAGCCAAAACGCAGAGGCCTCGTTGGCAGCATTGGCAGCGGTAACAGGCCTACCTTTAGAAAAGTGTGAGGCCTACAACCCGCCCTTGGGTGGCGGCTTTGGCAGAAGGGGGGGAACGCAAGACTATGTGCGCCAAGCTGCCTTGATTGCCAAACAATTCCCAGGTACGCCCATCAAGCTGATTTGGACGCGCGAAGAAGACATGACCCATGATTACTTCCGTCCTATTGGCCAATGTCGTTTGGTCGCTGGTATTGATGCCAAAGGGGAGATGGTAGGTTTGCATTTGCGAGTGTCTGGCCAATCTATCAATGCTTTTGTGTCTCCCCACAATATTGTGGATGGCAAGGATAGACGCCAGTTACAAGGTTACTGGAAGGATCCCGGTGAATCGCAACTGGGATACACGGTCCCCAATCTCAAGGTTGAGTACGCGATGCGTAACACGCATGTGCCAGTTGGTCCATGGCGTGGCGTTAACACCAACCAAAATGCTATTTACTTGGAATGCTTTATAGATGAAGTGGCTAAGGCTGCTGGCAAAGATCCTTTGGCGTTTCGGCGCAACTTGATTAAAAACCACCCTAAACATTTGGGTGTTTTAGATGCGGTTGCAGACAAAGGTGGTTGGGATAAGCCACTTGCACCAGGAATGTTCAGAGGTATCGCGCAGTTCATGGGCTATGGCAGTTACACCGCTGCGATTGCGGAGGTTTCTATCAAAGGCAACGATGTCAAAGTTCATCGCTTGGTATTGGCTACAAATTGCGGACATGCTGTGAACCCCGTGCAAATCGCCAGCCAGATTGAAGGATCCGTTGCCTACGGCATGGATTCCTTGCAAAGCGAGTCGTCCGTCAAGGACGGGCGCATTGTTGAGAAAAATTTCGATACCTATCCGATTGCGCGTATGTACCAAATGCCAAAAATCGAATCGGTGATTGCGCCTACCTATGACTTCTGGGGTGGAGTAGGCGAGCCCACCATTTGCGTCGTAGCGCCAGCGATATTGAACGCGATTGCTGCTGCGCGCGGTGGCAAACCCGTGCGTATGCTACCTCTCAAGAACGAGGGCTTGCGCTTGGTATGAACCTTCGCCGACGCTTGTTATGGGCGCTCGGCTTGGGGTGGGGCGCATCCCCTGCGCTATTCGCGCAGCATGTGCCGCAAGAGCAATTGTTACAACCGTATGTGGGTTTAAACCCCGTCCAAAAAGGGCGCGTCAATCTTGAGATTGCCCGTTTGGCCGACAACGGATTCAATGTTCCCCTGAAGGTATCGGTTGCAAGCCCCATGACTGCTCAAGACCATGTGCTTCGCTTGCTGCTTTTGTCTAACCGCAACCCAAGGCCTTTGATGGCTGCGTTTGAATTTGGACCTGGCTCAGACCAAGTGCTTATTTCTACACGAGCTAGGTTAGGCGGTTCACAAACTGTTTATGCATTAGCCCAAACCTCTGACGGACTTTGGTGGCTGGACACGGCAGAGGTGGAGGTCACTGAATCCGCCTGCTTGGATCAAACATGATGCACTCGCGGTTACAAATTATTCCAGCCAAACTGCCTAGCCATATGACCACAGTGCGTTTGTTGATTCGCCATCCTATGGAAACGGGTTTTCGTTTTGATGTGAATGGTTCAGCAGTAAGTAAGAACGTGATCCACACTTTAACTGCACACTTTGAAGGTAAACAGGTTTTTAAAGCGACCTTGGGGTCTGGCATATCTGCAGACCCTTTTTTGGAGTTCCAAGTGCGAACACCGCAGAGTGGTGAATTGTTATTGCAGTGGCAAGACGATGCGGGTGAAACAGGCGAAGCAAAGGCGCGTATTTCACTGACGAACTGAAGGACCTTCCATTTGCAGGCCTTGCGCGCGCGTTTTTAAATACAACTCGAGTTGGCGCAAGCGCATATCTTGTTGCGCTGGAACCTGCGCTTGCACACCGGAATAGCAAGCCCTGATTCGTCTTTCGATTGATCCCAAGCCCTGCCAGCTGATACGGTAAGCAGGAAAGCCTGTTGGGTGTCCAGCTGTAATTCGCTGTGCGCGCATAGCTGCGCCTACTTTGCTGTCGTGGCAGTGTTGGCAAGAAAGATTCATATGGCCAAGGCGCGTTTTAAAAAGCTTTTCTCCTTGCGCTAAGTTTTGCTTCCATATAGATGCATCCAATGCCTTATTGGGGGGGGCCATGTTGATAGGAAGTTGTCGTGACGCGTCATGGAGAAAGGTGCTTAACTCTAAAGTAGGGCCATCATCGTTAGACATAAGTAGCCCAGAGGCAGTTGAGGTTTTCTCAACCCGTTGACGACACACCGCAATTTGGTCTTCTAGGTTGATCAACTTTTGCGAACCTTTTTGCCTTGGAAAGCTCGGAACTTCTTTAGAAACTTTTTCAAGCGTATGGCATGTGGTGCAATCTTTCTCCCACCTTCGCTTTCCTTCGTCAATCCAAAGCCCAATGGGGCTCATTACGGTAGCAGATTGCAGTTGCTCTAAACCAGAAGCCGAATGCGCTTGAATGGATTTGTCATCTTTGCCCAAAACAGGTGGTTGCGTGAACGTGATTAGGGTATCGACGACGGCATCTATTTGCTTTTGTGTCAACAAGTTTTGCGAGCGTGCAGGAAGGTTGAGTCCTACCGTAGTTCCATAAGGTGGCATCAAAGTATGGGGATTTATTACACGCGCATCCACAATCCATTGACGCAGTTGCTCCTTGCTATATCGTGCGCCCACACCTTCAAGGGAGGGGCCAAAATTTCCTTGCAACGTAAGTCTATTCACGCTTTGGTTGTTTTCTCTCCATGCAGGGACTTCATGACACGACACGCAATTGCCGGTGGTTCTGTCTGCCATGATGCGTAAACCCTCAGACGCTTCGAGGGGTCGCGCACCACTTAGTGTGTTGACACTCACCAAAGCAACAATCGCGATCCACCCGCCAAGCGCTTTGCGTTGCCTTGGTTGTCCTAGCTTCATGGCTTAAAAGCTGTAGCCTGCTTCCATTTCACGGCGAATTTTGTAGGCATGGGTGGTGGTGTCCATCGCCACATCGTCCCAACTGAGGCTTTGGCCTTTGGCAACAGGGCGTACCACTTTGACGCCATGGGCCAAGCCCAACGGTAAGCCACCCATTTTTTTGGAAGTTGTCGCGGGAAGTAATTTGCCCCACACGGCATAGCCGCCTTCGCCGTCGAGTAACTCGCCGGGACGCAAATCGCGTTTGGCTGTGGCTACAACATCAGCATTCCAGTGGGTTGCAACGCCCGTCGGTTCATTGCGTAAAGCAACGCTGGCAACACTGACACCTACCTCTAAGCCAATCAAATGCCAACGTTTATAAAGTGTGAAATAGCGGCCTGATGGATCTGTATGCGCGTTGTATTCTTCAAAACAGTTTTTGATGTAATCCGTTTCAGCTTCAACTGTGACCCACACACCCATACGAATATCGTAGGGAATTTGACGGCCATCTGCTTCAAGCGATGAAATGACTTCCACCATCCCCTTGCGTTCCAACACGCCGCCTTCAGAGATAGGGCGTGTAACGTAAGGAATGTCTTCGACACTTGCAGGTGGATACAACAAGCCGTTGCTGGGCACGCCCAAACCAGTAGCGTTAGACACAGCCGTGCTTTCAATCGATGGCTTGGACCCATCTAAAAAGCTGTTGAACATCTTGGGGTTCAAACCACCCCGCGCAGCTTGCTCAGGCGTCAAACCGTAATAGCCCCAGACCGTCTCAGGCGTGGACTCACAAAAATGTGGCAACCACTTGTGACCGCGTCCTGCTGCTACGACGGGAAAGCCGCAGGTACGTGCCCAATCCACCAAGTCGCAAATCAAAGCGGGTTGGTCGCCAAATGCGAGTGAATACACCACGCCAGCCTTTTGTGCGCGTGTTGCTAGCAAGGGACCACAAAATGCATCAGCCTCTACCGTGACGTTGACGACGTGTTTACCATGTGCAAAGGCTTCCAGTATGTGGTCCACCGCATGCAGAGGCGAGCCGGTGCACTCGACCACGATGTCAATTGCCGGATGGCGTGCCAAGCTTTTCCAATCATCAGAAATGCAGGTACTTCCCTCTTTAACAGCTTGGTCCAAGGTGGTGGCTTTTAATTGGTCTGGGTTCCAACCCACGCGCGCCAAGTTGGTGCGGGCGGCGTCTGGGGACAAATCGGCAATACCTACCAAATGCACGCCAGGTGTTTTAGGGATTTGCGCCAAATACATGGATCCAAATTTGCCAGCACCGATGAGGCCGATGCGAATAGGGCGGTTTTCTGCTTGGCGTTGTAAGAGTTTGGCGTGCAGGTTCATAGACGGTTTAGTTCAGCTGAGATTGGTTTTAGAGGAAACGTTAATTTTGGGTCAAAAGAGGGCTGGTCTCTAGTCGCACACGCGTCTGATTCGCCGAATCAGAAGCGTCCTACAATAGCGGATTNNATGAAGGGGGTCGTGACGGAAGTCTTGCCCGATTCGCGTTATCGCATTACCCTAGAAAACGGTCACTCCCTGATTGCATATACAGCGGGAAAAATGCGTCTGCACCGCATTCGCATTATCGAAGGCGACAAGGTCACGGTAGAACTCTCTCCCTATGACATGAATAAAGCCCGTGTGACATTCCGTCATATTGAAGGCAAGGGTCCTACTACTGGTGTACCCGCTACTAAACGCAAGTTTTAAGTGACCTAGCGGTCCGTCTACCGCATGTCTGAGCAAGACGCGCAATTTATGCAACTAGCCTTGGCGCAAGCCAAGAAAGCCTATCTAGCGGGTGAAGTGCCTGTAGGCGCTGTGGTGGTCAAGGATGGACAAGTGATTGCTTCCGCCCACAACTCTCCTTTGGGGCATAACGACCCCACCGCCCACGCAGAAATCAATGTGCTGCGCTTAGCTGCCAATTTCTTGGGCAACTATCGATTGGAAGATTGCACACTCTATGTCACCCTTGAGCCCTGCGTTATGTGTTGTGGTGCATCGATGCACGCACGACTTGCGCGCGTTGTGTTTGGAGCGACTGAACCAAAGACCGGCACAGCAGGTTCGGTTTTGAATTTATTCGACAACCCGCAACTCAATCACCACACCCAAGTGACTGGCGGTGTCCTTGCAGATGAATGTGTGAGGGTGTTACAAAGCTTTTTTGAAATGCGCCGAGCCCAAAAGAAGACTGAAAAGTCGCTCAACCAGAACTAACCCACAATTCCCACTCAATCGGTCGTATGGCACATATATATATCTACTCCCCCAGCGGCGCAGTACGTGATAAACAAGCTTTTAAACGCGGAGTCCAGCGTTTGACAAAACTAGGCCACTCTGTGGAAGTGGATGTCCACGCGCTCAGCAGTTACACCCGTTTTGCTGGCGACGACGCGACCCGACTGGCCGCTATCCACCGAGCTGCAGACAGCGGTGCAGATGTCGCGTTGATCAGCCGTGGCGGTTATGGCTTAACAAGGATCTTGTCGGACATCAATTACAAAAAAGTCGCCAAATCGGTTGAAAAGGGGGTACGGTTTGTGGGTTTGAGCGACTTCACAGCATTTCAATCTGCGTTGTTGGCGAAAACAGGCGGCCAATCATGGTCGGGGCCTGCCTTAGGTGAAGATTTTGGTCAAGAGCATCCCGACGAAATCATGGAAGCGTGTTTTGACGATATGTTGAGCGGGCAGGGCGAAGGCGCGGGGTGGCGTTTGTCCACCGCATGTGCCAAGGCGCTCTCGCACAAACGCGAGGGTGTTTGGGCGCAAGATGCCACACTGTGGGGTGGTAATTTATCCGTTTTGGTCAGCTTGTTGGGCACGCCTTATTTTCCTAAGGTCCAAGGTGGCGTGCTGTTTTTAGAAGATGTTAGCGAGCATCCTTACCGTATTGAACGCATGATCACCCAGTTGTTGCATGCGGGAGTTTTGGCGCAGCAAAAAGCGGTGGTTCTGGGGCAATTCACCCAATACAA
>DDYJ01000085.1:0-608 GCA_002347905.1 Comamonadaceae bacterium UBA2237
GCACTGAACTGTTGTGCCAATTGCGCCACAACCGCTTGCACGGCTTGGTCGATTTGTGCATCGTTCAAGGTGGCTTCATGGCTATTCAAAGTCAAGCGAATCGCAAGGCTTTTTTCGTCAGCTGCCATAGATGTATTGGCAGTTTTTGAACGGTACACATCAAACAAGACGGCATGGCGTAACCAACCTTGGGTGCTGGCAGCATGCACGGCAGACATCACTTGGTCATGTGCGATATGTTCTTTGACGATCACCGCAATATCACGCTCAACATTGGGGAACAGTTCTACTGCTTGCGCAGCAGGGACTGCACGCTCAGTAACTGCATCTAAGTTCAACTCAAACATCACAGGGGCACTGGACAGATCCCAGCTTTGTCGCCATTTGGGATGCAACTCACCAATATGGCCAATCGCTTGACCATGGAGCAAGACTTTCGCGCATCGGCCTGGATGCATAGCGGGGTGTGTATCAACTTCAAAACTTGGCACAGCTGGTGCAAGTAGTGCTTGCACGTCTGCCTTCACGTCGAAGAAGTCTGCGGCTTGGTCTTTCACGCCCCATTGCACGGGCGCCGCATTTCCAAAAGATATACCGGCCACACGCAT
>DDYJ01000085.1:703-2635 GCA_002347905.1 Comamonadaceae bacterium UBA2237
TCTTGGTAACCCAATGCTGCCAATTGGCGACGGACAGCGTGTGGGCTGCGTTGGCTCTCAGCGCGAATTTTTGCAGTAATGGGGGCTTTAGGTGGTGTTGTCGGTAGATTGTTGTAACCCACCATACGCGCGACTTCTTCGATCAGATCTTCTTCGATTTTTAAGTCGAAGCGAAATGAGGGAGGTGTGACCTTGACTACCCCGTCACCCTCTTCAACGGGCAATCCCAAGCCACGCAAAGCATCCGCTATGCGTTGCTGTGTCAAAGGCATACCGATCACTTTGACGGCACGCGCTACACGCAAAGTAACGGGCTCGACCTGAGGCATATTGGCCTCTTGGTCATCGATGGGGCCAATAGTTGTCTGCGGCGTTCCACAAATATCGATCACCAATTGGGTGATGCGCTCGATATGTTCCACCGTTAGTTGCGGGTCCACACCGCGCTCGAATCGATGCCCTGCATCGGTGCTGAAGTTAAAACGGCGCGAGCGCCCTGCAATGGCAGTGGGCCACCAGAAAGCAGCTTCTATATATATGTTGCTGGTGCTGTCGCTCACAGCAGTCGCTTGACCGCCCATGATGCCTGCGAGTGACTCTACTTCTTTGCTGTCAGCAATCACGCCCACTTTTTCATCTACAGTGACGGTATTACCGTTGAGCAGTGCGAGTTGCTCACCCGCCCTACCCCAACGCACATGCAATCCACCATGGATTTTGTCAAGGTCAAAAATATGTGAAGGGCGACCTAACTCGAACATCACGTAGTTAGAAATATCCACCAACGGGCTCACGCTGCGTTGTCCACAACGCGCCAAACGGTCGACCATCCATGCGGGTGTTGTGGCCTTTGGATTGACACCTCGCACAATGCGACCCGAAAAGCGTCCGCACAAATCAGGCGCTTCGATCTTGACGGGCAATAAGTCTGTATGCGAAGTGGGAATTTTTGGAAATGCGGGCGAGTTGAGTGGCGCGCCAGTCAGAGCAGACAACTCATGCGCAATACCAAAGACGCTCAAACAATGCGCTAGATTAGGCGTGAGCTTTAAGGTGAACAAGGTATCGTCTAAGCGCAAGTGCTCGCGGATGTTTTGTCCTAGCGTCGCATCATTGGAAAGCTCTAACAAACCACCATGGTCATCTGCGATCTTCAGTTCTTTGGCGGAGCACAGCATGCCTTCGCTCTCGACACCACGCAACTTACCCATTTTGATTTTGAAAGGCTTACCGTCTTCACCGGGAGGCAACTCGGCCCCAACCATGGCGCAAGGCACTTTGATACCGACGCGTGCGTTAGGCGCTCCGCAAACGATATTGAGCAAACTGCCTTGCCCTACATCGACTTTGCAAACACGTAAACGGTCTGCATCGGGGTGTTGCACAGCTTCTTTGATTTCGCCGACCACGATGCCCGTGAAAGAGGGTGCCACAGGTTGAAGTTCTTCAACTTCCAAACCTGCCATCGTCAAGGTATCAGCCAAGGCTTGGGTAGAGATGGGAGGGTTGCAAAATTCGCGCAACCAAGATTCTGGGAATTGCATCAGCCTTCTCTTTTTACTGGAACTGGCTCAGAAAACGAATGTCGCCATCGAAGAACAAACGTAAGTCGTTCACCCCGTAGCGCAGCATGGTGAGTCGGTCTGGGCCCATACCAAATGCGAAACCGATGTAGCGCTCTGGGTCTAGACCCATATTGCGCACGACATTGGGATGCACTTGGCCAGAGCCCGCGACTTCTAACCAGCGACCGGCCAAGGGACCGTTTGGGAACTGAATGTCTATCTCCGCACTGGGCTCGGTGAAGGGAAAAAAACTGGGGCGGAACCGCAAGACCAAATCGTCGGTTTCAAAGAAAGTGCGGCAAAAGTCGGTGAACACAACTTTAAGATCTTTGAAGCTTACGTCTTCACCAATCCACAAACCTTCGCA
>DDYJ01000085.1:2647-2770 GCA_002347905.1 Comamonadaceae bacterium UBA2237
TGGTGGAACATGGGGGAATGGGTGGCGTCGCTGTCCACGCGGTAGGTGCGGCCAGGTGCTATGACGCGAATTTCTGGCATGCGGGTGTCGCCGCCTGCGTTGGCAAACGCTTGGTGGCGCTTG
>DDYJ01000085.1:2779-2990 GCA_002347905.1 Comamonadaceae bacterium UBA2237
GCTGTGAAGTTGAACCAGTCGGTTTCGATTTCTGGGCCTTGCGCGACTTCAAAGCCCATCGAGCCAAAAATGGATTCGATGCGCTCCAGCGTTAAAGACACAGGATGCAAACCACCTGGCGAACGGGTGCGTCCTGGCAAGGTGACGTCTAGCGCTTCGGCTTTGAGTTGAATGTCTAATTCGGCGTCCGCCAAAGCTTGGCGACGCGCTT
>DDYJ01000086.1:0-892 GCA_002347905.1 Comamonadaceae bacterium UBA2237
GCCGCATTGTCTTGGCCTTCAGGCACTTGAACGTTGTAGTGCAGATTGCCGTCACCTAAATGTCCAAAGTTCACCAAACGCACACCAGGAATCTCATGTGCAAGTTGGGCGTCTGTTTTTTCTACAAACGCAGCAATCGAAGAGACCGATAGTGAAATATCGTGTTTGATGTTTAAGCCTTCTTGTGCTTGGGCCATGGTGATGCTTTCACGGATGTGCCAGAAGTTGCGCGCTTGCGACAGGTTTTCAGCAACTACAGCGTCTGTCACGCAACCATCTTCAAGTGCAACTTCCAGTAAATGCTCAAAGCGCGCGCGTGCATGCTCTTGCGATTCCGTATCGGAGTTTTCTAATAAAACACAGTAGGGTGTTTCGTTCCAAAGGGGGATACGCATTTGCGGAAAATGTTTGTTTACCAATCCCAATGCAAACTGGTTCATCATCTCGAACCCCGTCAGACTCGCACCCAAATGTTGGTGCGCAAGGCCCAGTAACTTCACAGCATCCGTGACAGTAGGCACAGCCGCCCAAGCGGTGAGGGTGGCGGCAGGTTGCGGAAAAAGCTTCATCGTGGCGGCAGTGATGATGCCCAATGTGCCTTCGCTGCCAATCATCAAATTACGTAAGTCATAGCCTGTGTTGTCTTTGCGCAAACCACTCAGACCATGCATCACTTCACCAGTTGCAGTAACAATTTCTAACCCTAAACATAATTCACGTGCGTTGCCATAGCGAACAACTTGTGTACCGCCCGCATTGGTGCCTAAGTTGCCACCTATCGTGCAACTCCCTTCAGACCCTAAGCTAAGCGGGAATAAATAGCCTTCTTTCTCTGCGGCGTCTTGTACGCTTTGCAAGGTGCAACCTGCTTCCACTGTGATGGTGAGGTTGT
>DDYJ01000086.1:920-4999 GCA_002347905.1 Comamonadaceae bacterium UBA2237
ACCACCAAGCCAGTATTTCCACCCTGCGGCACTATGCTCACTTTGGCGTTTGCACAGGCTTTGACAATGGTGGCAACTTCTTCTGTATTGGCAGGACGAACCACAGCCAGTGCTTTGCCACGCGCACGTTTACGCCAGTCTTGTTCGAAATTGGACAAGTCGCCGTCGGTCAGAACGTTCGCCGAGCCAATAGCCTGTCGTAAGGCGTCTATTAGTACAGAAGAAGTGTGATCAGTCATTTTGTAAAGATTGGAATCGCAAGCGTACATGAAGCGCACATGCCATGAATAAAACCACGCAAAGTACCACCTCTGCAAAAGCGAAGTAGCAACTAGGTGCGGGGTCTCCCCAAGCACGTACCACACCCTCTGTGAAATATAGCCAAATAAATAAACTGACCCAGCGGTAGGTGTACATGCGGTTTTTCAGAAGACCGGCAAGAGGGATGCAAAGTGGCACGACCTTGAGTGCTAGCAAAGTACCACCTGGGCGAAGCGGGGCTAACCAAAGTTCCCAAACCAATCCCAAAACAATCAAGCCAGTCAAACTCAGAACTGCTAGTAATCGGGTGCGCGATACGTGATGTGGAAGAGATGTCATAGATGCTGGCATGATGTAGCCCATGATTGTCTCGCATCTTCAAAAATTCATGGCGCATTTGGCGCAATTTCCTTGGGCCAATACGGCACGTGTGGTGGCGCTTCGGTTTCGTGAAGACCGCTTGGGTCAAACGGCTGGTAGTTTGACTTTCACTACCTTGATTGCGTTAGTCCCCTTCGTGACTGTGGCGTTGGCTGTTTTTACAGTTTTTCCGATGTTTAGCGACTTTCAAGCCGTGGTGCAAAAACGGTTGGTGGAGAGTTTGGTCCCCGACAATATTTCGCGTCAAGTTCTAGGCTATCTGACTTTGTTTGCCAATAAAGCGAGTCGCTTAGGTGCAGCGGGTGTGACTGCTTTAATTCTGTCTGCCTTGGCTTTGGTTTTTACTATCGACCGTACTTTGAACGCCATTTGGCGCGTGAAGAAAAGAAGGCCGTTTGCACAAAGGTTGTTGTTGTATTGGACTGCACTGACCTTAGGGCCGCTGTTGATGGGTGTTGGCATTGTGATGACAACACAATTCGTGAGTTTTTCGCAAGATTTTTCACCGACTACTTTTGGAAACGTAGGCTGGGTTCTGAGTTCATTGGAGTATGGCTTGTTTGTATGGGGGGTTGCTGCGCTGTATCGTTATGTTCCCTATACACAAGTACCTTGGAGCCATGCCCTAGTAGGAGGCGCTTGGGTGGTAGCGGCTATCACCTTTGCACGTAATGTGTTGGCTTATTTCTTCGGAAAGATGTCTACCTACTCCATGGTGTATGGCGCTTTTGCAACCCTGCCTATTTTATTTGTATGGATTTACTTAGCTTGGACCATTGTTTTGATGGGTGCAGTATTCGTAGCCAATTTACCTACCCTGTTAAGTGGCGTTGCGCGTGATTTACGCACTGCGGGGTGGCGTTTTGAGTTGGGCTTAGAGGTCTTGCAGCACCTCCACCAAGCTAGGCATAGCCAAGCCCGTGGTGCCAGCCTTTTGCAGCTGTGTAGCGATTTGCGACTTGACCCACTGCAAGTCGATGAAGTGCTGGTCACTTTGGTCGATATGGATTGGATTGGCCGTCTGAGCGAATCCGCAGATTCCGCGCACCAAGCTGTGAGTGAGTCACGTTACATCTTGCTGGTAGACATATCGCAAACTTATCTGGCGCCATTGATGGCCCGTTTACTTCTTAAGCCGAGCTCTCTCAACCAACGCTTATGGTCGCAATGGAAAACCTTGCGTCTGTCAGACGTTATTTAGCTTTGGGCCAAGAACTCTTTCAATGCCTGTAGCGTCTCTTCGGGTGTTTCACCCATTTGGTGGTGGCCCATAGGTAGATCTATCACGCAAAATTTTTTGTTATGCGCGCGCGCTGTGTCGATCAGACCTTTCGCGCTTTTGGGGTGCGTCATTTGGTCTTGCTTGCCAAGTAAAAACAAAATGGGGCAGGTCACAGCTTGCAAGGCTTCTAAGCCATGCGTGTATGAATCACAGGCTTTGAAACCTCTGTGAAAAACATTCACTTTTGTATTGCTCGCCAAAACACGACGCCCCAAAGCCATAGAGGTGCCGTAGACCCACGTGCCTGGGCCCAGCATTGACGGGGGCGCATTCAAGGTGGCACGTGAAAAAATATTTACCATTTGCAAGGCTTTCATGGGTTCGTTCAGTGACGCTTCCATGAGTGCAGGGGAAACTGGCATTGGAAATGCAACACCTACTAGCCCCAGGTGTGTGATGCGATCGCCCAAACGTCCTGCGGTCTCAAGGGCTATCAGCGAACCCCAGCTATGCCCAACCAATGCGGCTTTTTGAACGCCAGCAGCGTCAAGCAGTTGTTCAATAAAAGTGGATGCCGCCCCAACGCTGTCAGGCGCATCGCCGCCGCTGCGGCAGTGGCCAGGAAGATCAACTGCCAAGACATTGAAACCATGGTGCGCTAGATAGCGGCTTTGCAAAATCCAGACGCTATGGTCATGTAATACGCCGTGGATAAAAACGACCGTGGGTTTATTGGCATCGAACGTCTTTCCACCGGTATAAGCATAAGCTTCATAAGTTAACCCATGAGTTGTTGGGATAGAAAATTTCATTTTTGTATCCCTTTCAAGCCTTGGGTGACGTCACTGGTGCACTGGCAGTTTTTTCAGCGGCTTTTAAAGCACGCTTTAAATCGTCAATCAAATCTACTGGGTCTTCCAGTCCAATAGACAAACGTATCGTTCCAGGGCCAATACCCGCGCTGACCAGCGCATCGTCACTCATCCTAAAGTGGGTGGTGCTGGCGGGGTGGATTACCAAACTGCGGCAGTCACCAACGTTCGCTAAATGGCTAAAGAGTTTTAATGCTTCTATGAATGCGCGACCTTGTTCACGTGATCCTTTGATATCAAAACTAAACACCGAACCAGCCCCCCGTGGACCAAAGCGTAAGAGTTTTTTTGCAAGCGCGTGGCTAGAGTGGCTCTCTATCAAGGGATGGCCAACGCGACTCACCAATGGATGGTTAGCTAAAAACTCCACCACTTTCTCGGTGTTAGACATATGGCGCTCCATGCGCAGAGGTAAGGTTTCAATGCCTTGCAAAATCAACCATGCACTGTGCGGGCTCATGCAAGCACCAAAGTCGCGTAAACCTTCACGGCGCGCGCGCAATAGAAATGCGCCCACCGTGCTTTCCTCGGTGAACACCATGTTGTGAAAGCCTTCGTAGCTTTGTGACAGCTCTGGAAACTTGCCACTACGCTCCCAATCAAAACTGCCAGCGTCCACCACGATGCCACCAATCACTGTGCCGTGGCCGCTCAAAAATTTTGTTGCGGAGTGGTAAAGCAAATCTGCACCTAAGTCAAAGGGCTTGAGTAAATAGGGTGAGGTCAAGGTACTGTCGACCAACAAAGGCACGCCTGCCTCGTGCGCGATCTGGGAGACGGTTGGAATATCCAAAACATCCAGCCCAGGGTTGCCCACTGTCTCGCCGAAAAAGAGTTTGGTGTTAGGCCGAATTGCTTTTTTCCAGCCGTCGATATCGTGGGGATGCACAAAGGTCGTCTCAATGCCAAAACGGCGCATGGTGTAGTGCAACAAATTGTGTGAACCACCATACAAAGCACTGCTAGACACAATATGTGCGCCTGCTCCCATCAAGGTGGCAACACTCAAATGCAAAGCGGCTTGGCCGCTTGCGGTGGTAATGGCACCTATCCCACCTTCTAGCGCTGCAACGCGTTGCTCCAACACGGCGTTGGTTGGATTGCTAATGCGGCTGTAAACATGTCCCGCGCGCTCTAAATTAAAAAGGGAGGCTGCATGGTCGCTGGATTCAAATACAAACGATGTCGTGAGATGAATAGGTGTGGCGCGCGCACCTGTAGTCGGGTCAGGGCTCGCGCCTGCATGCAATGCTAGGGTGTCAAAACTTGGGTCGTTGTAGCCGGGCATGGTTTCCTCGGGTGTTAGGAGTGGTTTTTAAAGCACATTGTGGGCTATATTTGGG
>DDYJ01000086.1:5080-8613 GCA_002347905.1 Comamonadaceae bacterium UBA2237
CATGTTTACCATTGATCCATCTGAGTCACTGTCCCATGCCGTCAACACCATGGCGACCAAAGACATGGGTTCTTTGTTGGTGATGCAAAACGGCCAGTTGGTGGGGCTCTTAACATTCCGTGAGGTTATCTTGGCCTTGCACCGCCATGGTGGTGCTTTGGGTGATGCCAAAGTCAGCAGTGCGATGGATGACCATCCACTTACCTGCACACCAGATCACGAGATTGACGAAGTGCGTCAAATGATGATTGAGAGCCATTCGCGCTACATACCGATTGTTGAAGCCGGCGCACTCAAAGGCGTTATCAGTTTTTATGACGTTGCCAAAGCAGTTCTGGACAGTCATAACTTCGAAAACAAAATGCTCAAGGCCTACATACGTGATTGGCCTAGCGAAGACACAGGATCATCCTCGCATTCAGTTCGCGCATAAAAGTCGGTAGGCGTGGATGGGATAATCACGCCTTATGAGTGGAAATACTTTCGGAACCCTTTTTTGTGTCACCAACTTTGGTGAATCCCACGGCCCCGCCATTGGTTGCGTCATTGACGGCTGCCCACCGGGCATGGCCTTGTCTGAGGCGGATATTCAACATGATCTAGACAGACGTCGTCCGGGCACAAGCCGACATGTGACCCAACGTAATGAACCTGACCAAGTGCAAATCCTCTCTGGGTTGTACGAGGGCAAAACAACCGGCACACCTATCGCCTTGTTGATTCAAAACACGGACCAACGCAGCAAAGACTACGGCAACCTATTACAGACTTTCCGTCCTGGCCACGCAGACTACACCTATTTTCAAAAATTCGGTATCCGCGACCCACGCGGTGGTGGTCGCTCTTCTGCGCGTTTGACTGCCCCCACGGTCGCTGCAGGTGCTGTTGCCAAAAAATGGTTACAAGAAAAATATGGCACCCAATTCAAAGGTTGCATGACCCAACTGGGCGATCTGCCCATTCCTTTCGAGAATTGGGACCATGTAGCCCACAACCCTTTTTATGCGCCATGTGCCGACGTACAAGCCTTTGAAGACTACATGGACAGCTTGCGCAAAGCAGGGGACTCCTGTGGCGCCCGTATTCGTGTCGTTGCTACTGGCATGCCAGTGGGTTTGGGTCAACCGCTGTACGACAAATTAGATGCAGACATTGCCTACGCCATGATGGGATTGAATGCTGTCAAAGGTGTAGAAATTGGCGCTGGCTTTGCCAGTGTCGCGCACCGCGGCACCATGCATGGCGACGCGCTCACGCCTCAAGGCTTTGCCACCAACCATGCGGGTGGGGTGTTGGGTGGCATCAGCACTGGGCAAGATCTTGAAGTGAGTATTGCCATCAAGCCCACTAGTTCTATCGTGAGCCCACGTGACTCGATTGACCAAAACAGCCAACCCGTGGAGGTCGTCACAAAAGGTCGCCACGACCCCTGCGTGGGCATTCGCGCTACGCCTATCGCCGAGGCGCTTTTGGCCTTGGTGGTCATGGACCATGCGTTGCGGCATCGTGCGCAGTGCGGTGATGTCCATGTGGATATGCCCGCCATTGCGGGACGCATCGCTTAAACGTGTCATCTGTGGAAGCTTCAGTGCCCTCCGGGCGCAACACGCTGTTTCCGTTTGCAGCGCTGTCTGCCAGTTACTTTGCGCACATTGGCTTCTTTAATCCCTATTTACCTTTGTGGCTCAAATCTCTGGGCCTCTCTATCACCACGATTGGGTTGCTCACCGCTGTTCAATCTTTGACGCGTGTTTTAGCGCCTTACGGTTGGGGGTGGTTGAGTGACCATAGCGCGGACCGTATCAACCTATTGCGTTATTGCGCAGGCGCCGCATTGGTATGCGCCATGGGCTTGTTTTTTCAGATCGGCTTGTTATGGTTGGCCGTGGTATTGCTCTGCATGTTTATCCATACAAGCGCGATGATGCCTATGAGTGAGGCTGCGCTTGCACAATGGGTGAGTAGCGAGGGCACTTTCAATACCAAACGTTATGGCCGCATTCGTTTATGGGGGTCTATAGGTTTTTTGGTCACGGTTTTTGTGGCTGGCGCTTGGTTTGACCACCAAGGCATGGAGAGTTTCCCCGCATGGGCAGTTGGTTCTTTGGTTGCCCTCAATGCCAGTGTGTGGTGGTTACCCAAGCACCGTGAAATAGCGCAACATGATGCAACCTCTCCACCTGTTATGGGTGTTTTGAAGCTGGCCAAAGTACGCTGGTTTTTCGCTACTGTGTTTTTCCATGTATTTGCGCACATTGGCATTTATGTCTTTTTGTCTTTGTACCTAGACGCAATGGGTTACAGCAAAACCATGATTGGCATTCTGTGGGCCGTATCGGTAGCCACAGAAATCATTTGGTTCTTCACACAAAGCCGATGGCTACCTCTATTCAGCTTGTCAGCCTGGTTAGTCATTTGCTCTGGCGTGATGGTGTTGCGTATGTACCTGACTGCTTGGTGGGCGGACACGCTGTGGGCCTTATGGATAGCGCAAATGTTGCATGCAGTTACGTTTGCGACACATCACACGGTGTGCATTTCCATTCTTACCAAACACTTTCCAGGACGATTAAGGGGAAGGGGACAAGCTTTGTATGCGTCAATAGGCTACGGCATACCGGGAGTCTTGGGCGCGTTGTTGGGTGGATTGTTGAGTGACAGTTTTGGATTGGCTTCTATTTACGTCGCATCTGTCTGTATGGCCTTGGTCGCTTGTGCTTGCGCTTGGCGCACCCATCACTTTAGCCGCATAGGCACGGGTCCACCGATACGCATCCAACGCTAGGTGATGCCAAACGATCAACTGGGCTGCTAAAACTTTTAGGATATCAACTGTAAACGAACGCTGAAACAAAGTTTAATCTTTAGGGCGGAAACTGATTACTAGGGGGGAGTGGATCCGGCCATCAGTATCGCGCGGCAATATTTCAGTTTTGTCGATAGCCTTTAAAACCGCATTGTCCCATGCAGTATTGCCACTTGATTTGATGAGTTTTTTCCCAACGATTGTGCCGTCGGGGGCGCAACGCACCTCAACATCAGCAGAGGCATTAGAAGCAACATCCTCCGTGAAGGTGATGTTAGGTTTGATACGCGCGCGAATTCGTCCGCCATAACTGTCGGAAGGTCCCGCAGCCCTTTGTGCAGTACCGGTTGCGTTTTCATCGCCTGTGGCGCCCGCCATGCCAGCAATACGCTTCATATTCTCTTGACGTAAAGCCTCTATTTTTTTGGCGTCTGCTGGAGACGGTTTAGCGTCTTTTTGCTCTTGGATTTTTTTGGCTTCTTTATCCTTAAGCTCTTTTTCTTTGCGCTCTTTCTCTTTCTTTTCTTTTTCCTTCAACTCTTTTTCTTTTAAGGCTTTTTCCTTGAGCTCTTTTTCTTTTTGCTCTTTCTCTTTGAGTTCCTTCTCTCTTAGTTTGGCTTTCTTTTCTTCTTCTTTTTTCAGGAGTTCTTTCTTCAAACGTTCTGCTTCCAGCGCTTCTTGCTTCTTTTGTTCTTCTTCTAATTGCTTTTTGCGTTTACCTGTTGCT
>DDYJ01000076.1:0-187 GCA_002347905.1 Comamonadaceae bacterium UBA2237
CGATCAATCCATCTTGGGCTATAGGGTCCGCTTGACGCGGCTTGTTTTTACGAGATGTCCAGGTGCTGTGCGCGACGACCGCTGCCAGTACAACCCCGCCTGCAATTGCCAAACCAATTTGAAGGTTACTCATGACTTCAATTCAATCAAGCGGTATCAACCATTGAAATGGCTGATTCCATATCAA
>DDYJ01000076.1:196-5625 GCA_002347905.1 Comamonadaceae bacterium UBA2237
CACCTTGCTCTTGCATGGTCACGCCAATCAATTGCTCGGCCATTTGCATAGTGATCTTGTTGTGCGAGATAAACAAGAACTGGGTTCCTTTGGACATGGTCGCCACCAACTTCGCAAAGCGTTCGGTGTTTGAATCGTCCAAAGGCGCGTCTACCTCGTCGAGTAGACAGAAAGGCGCAGGATTGAGTTGGAAGATGGCGAAAACCAAAGCAATCGCGGTAAGCGCTTTTTCGCCACCCGAAAGCAAGTTGATGCTCTGGTTTTTTTTGCCAGGAGGCTGGGCCATCACTTGCACACCCGAATCCAAAATCTCTTCACCAGTCATCACCAAGCGGGCGTTTCCGCCGCCAAACAATTCAGGGAACATTTTTCCGAAATGCAAATTCACGCTGTTGAAGGTTTCGTCCAATAACGCACGGGTTTCAGCGTCGATCTTACGAATGGCGTCTTCTAAGGTAGTCATCGCTTCGTTCAAGTCTGCGGACTGGGCGTCTAGGAAGGTTTTGCGTTCTGTGGCAGCAGCGAGCTCATCGAGGGCGGCCATGTTCACGGGGCCTAAGGCATTGATTTCGCGTTGCAAACGGTCGATTTCAGACTGCAAACCAGTCAATCGCACATTGTTTTCGGTCACAGACAGAGCGATGGCTTCTAGGTCAGCGGCGTTGTCTAGTAAAAGCTGGTTGTATTGTTCAAAACCTAATCTTGCGGCTTGTTCTTTCAGTTGCAAGTCGGTGATGCGTTGACGCATAGGATCAAGTTCGCGCTCCAAACGCAAGCGGTGTTCATCGCTAGCGCGTAACTTGGCCGTCAAATCGTCGTATTCGCTACGCTTGGCCGATAGGGTTGCTTCGCGTTCAAGTTTGACATTGAGCGCAACTTGTAAGCCAGATTGCGCTGTAGCGTCGGACAAACGGGCAAGATCTTCTTGCACCAACAGCTCTTCTTGGGCGATCGAAGCAGACTGCTGCTTGGCTGTCTCGATGATGCGATGGAGTTCAGCTTCGCGTGTCGATAAGCTTCTTTTATCAAAATCAGCCTCCTGGGCTTGGCGTTCTAATTCGCGCTGACGCTCACGTGTAGCGTTAAAACTCTGCTGGGCTTGTATAACGGTTTCATCTAATTGGGCATGGCGCTCTTGCGAGTCTGCTAATTGCATGTCGAGCGCTTCAAAGTCTTCTTGGGCTTGGGTTCTGCGGTTATTGAGTTCAACTAACTGCGCGTCGACCTCGCTTAAATCTTGTCCAATTTGGTCGACACGGGCACGCGTTTGCTCGGCAATTTGCGTCAAACGGAGTAATTCAACCTCTAATTCATGCACACGCGCTTGGGCCGCAGTAGATTCTGTCCGCACACTGACTAAACTTTGAGAGGCCTCGCGGTACGCATAGTCGCTACGCGATAAGGTCTGACGTGCCTCTTCGCTGATGAGGGCTTGCGCTTTAAGACTCTTATCTAAATTTTCAATTTCTTGGGAACGGGCTAATAGGCCCGCTTGCTCGTTGTCTTGGGCATAAAAACTCACACTGTGGGCAGTAACGGCGTGGCCTTGGGGGACATAAATAGTTTGCCCAGGTTTTAGTTGTTGGCGCTTGGCCAAGGCTTGTGACAAATCGGGTGCAACAAAGCAACCTTGCAACCACTCACCCATGAGGGCTTTGTGGCCCGCGTCGTTCAAACGCAATAAATCTGAAAGACGCTGTAGATCGCCAACGTCGTTTTCGAGGGCGGCGTTTGCGGGAGCAAAAAAAGTGAGCTTGGTGGGTGGCGCATCTGCTGCAAAACCGCTCACCATCTCTAACTTGCTGATTTCAAAAGCAGAAAGTCTTTCGCGAAGCGCGGCTTCCAAAGCATTTTCCCAGCCTGGCTGAATATGAATACGCTGCCACAAAGCCTGAAGTCCGTCTAATCCATGGGAAGCCAACCAAGGCTTGAGCTTGTCGTTTGTTTGGACTTTGGCCTGAAGGGCTTGCAAGGCTTGCAAGCGGGCCGATAAATCGGCGTGCTTGGCTTGTTCGGCGTTGACGTTGTCTTGCGCTTGCTTGCGCGCCTCATCTAGCTCTGGGACTTGTGCCTGTAAGGCTTCAAGTTGCGCGGCCTTTTGCTCGGCTGTGGCTTGTGCATCATGGCGCTGTGCTTTGAGTTGCTCGATCTTTTGTGGGTCGGGCGCATTCAAAGATTGCTGGTCGCTGTTAAGACGCTCTTTGCGTGTCTCTAATTGTTTGCTTTGCTCTTCGATATTACGTTGGTCCGCCGCAAGCACTTGAATACGCTGCTGAACTTGCGACACCGCATTGCGCTGTTCGTTTGCGCGCATTTGCGCGGCTTCTAAGGCGGTTTCTTGGTCTGGAAGGCTAACCTGTAATTGTTCAATTTGCTCGGACAAGGCCGCAGCTTGAATTTCAGCCTCGCCGAGCTTGTCTGACAGTTGCGAGATTTCTAGCGCAGCCTGCTCGCTTTGTTGCGTCCATTGAAGTATTTGCTCTTTCATCTGCGCAAGCCGTGCTTGTGCGCGTTGGCGGCCTTCAACTACAAAGCGAATTTCTGCCTCGAGTCTGCCAACTTCAGCGCTGGCTTCGTATAAAGCGCCTTGGGACTGGTTGACTTGATCGCCAGCCGCATAGTGGGCCTGCCGAATAGTCTCTAAATCCGCCTCAATATGACGCAGATCGGCAATACGTGACTCTAATTCGGTGACAGATTTGTCAACTTGGTTCTTGGTATTGGATTGATCAGCCTCTGCGTCAGCACGTTTCAAAAACCAGAGCTGTTGCTGTTTGCGCGTGACATCTGATTGCAAGTTATTGAAACGCTGGGCAACTTCCGCCTGTTTTTCAAGTTTTTCAAGATTTGCGGTGAGTTCGCGCAGAATGTCTTCAACGCGCGTCAAGTTTTCGCGGGTATCGCTCAGGCGGTTTTCTGTTTCGCGGCGACGCTCTTTGTATTTGGAAACGCCTGCAGCCTCTTCCAAAAATAAGCGAAGCTCTTCAGGTTTGGATTCGATGATGCGGCTGATGGTGCCTTGTCCAATGATGGCGTAAGCTCTGGGACCCAAGCCCGTACCCAAAAACACGTCTTGCACATCGCGGCGACGAACGGGTTGGTTGTTGATGTAGTAGCTACTGGTTCCATCGCGGGTTAAAACACGTTTGACGGCAATTTCAGTGAATTGGCTCCATTGACCACCCGCACGGTAATCGGAATTGTCGAAAACAAGCTCTACGCTAGAACGGCTGGCAGCTTTACGGCTGGTTGTGCCGTTGAAAATAACGTCTTGCATGGAGTCGCCACGCAACTCGCTGGCTCGGCTTTCACCCAAAACCCAACGCACTGCATCCATGATGTTTGACTTGCCACAGCCGTTGGGGCCCACCACGCCAACCAATTGGCCAGGCAAAAGAAAATTTGTGGGTTCAGCAAATGACTTGAAACCCGACAATTTGATTGAATTCAGACGCACCTAGAAACCTCTTTGAACTGGGTATGCATCATAAAGCGTTCAGACGGGTACGAACCTGAGACAACAGTAGCTCTAAATTGGGCACCAAAGTACTAAATTGGGATTTTGTCAACTCGAAAGGCTGATTTCTAGATTTGGCATATAAATCGATCACCGAAGCACTTAAGGAATCACCTGTAAACATCGGTACAAAGCCTTTGAGTGCATGAAGCGCATACTCTGCTTTTTGCGTATTTCCGTTAGAAAAAGCGGCATCCAATACCTTTAGTTCCTGAGCCAAACTTTGTTCAAAAGTGACCAGTAATTGTTGCAACTGCTCAGGCTCGTGGGCGAATTCTTTAGCGCGCGTCAAATCTAGCAATAAAGACATGGGCAAAAGGTAAATAGAGGAGATAAAGCCCAAGGATAATAGCAGTCATGAACCCCTTACTACAAAGCCTTCAACCTTATCCTTTTGAGCGTTTGAAGCAGCTTTTTTCCACTGTTACACCCTCGGAAAAATATGCCCCCATCAGTCTCGGCATTGGCGAGCCGCGACATGCGACGCCCCAACTGGTTTTAGATGCGCTCGCTACCTCTACTGGTGCATTAAGTTCTTATCCTGCAACAGCAGGCCTGCCTGCCATGCGTCAATCCTGCGCCAACTGGGTACAAAGACGTTACGGTTTGACGCTCAATCCAGATAACCAAATTCTGCCGATCAATGGCTCTCGTGAAGCCCTGTTTGCGTTCGCCCAAACCATCGTCGACAGCACCAAAGCGGGGGCAACGGTCGTGTGCCCAAATCCTTTCTACCAAATTTACGAGGGTGCAGCCTTGCTTGCAGGCGCACAAGCTCATTACGCTCCAAGTGACCCTGCTTTGAATTTCAATGTGGATTGGTCAAAAGTCCCCGAAAACGTTTGGAAAACCACCCAACTTCTCTTTGTGTGCTCACCTGGCAACCCTACGGGTTCGGTGATGCCTTTGGAGGACTGGAAAAAGCTCTTTGAATTGTCTGATCGTTATGGTTTTGTCATCGCCAGCGACGAGTGCTACAGCGAGATTTATTTTCGGGAAGAGCCTCCCCTAGGTGGCTTAGAAGCCGCATTCAAACTAGGAAGGACCGATTACAAAAATTTAGTGGCATTCACCAGTCTTTCCAAACGCAGCAATGTGCCTGGCATGCGAAGCGGCTTTGTGGCTGGGGATACCAAGCTTCTTAAACAATTTTTGCTTTATCGCACTTACCACGGCAGTGCTATGAGCGGCATGGTGCAGGCGGCCAGCATTGCGGCTTGGAATGACGAAGCCCATGTTGTCGCCAATCGCGATATGTACCGTCAAAAGTTTGCGGCGGTAACACCCCTGCTAGCGCAAGCGCTTGACGTTAAATTGCCCGATGCTGGTTTTTACCTCTGGGCGGCTGTGCCTGGAGGAGATGACCAAGCTTTCGCACGAGATCTTCTAGCTCAATACAATGTAACGGTATTGCCAGGTAGCTTTTTAGCGCGCGAGTCTCAAGGCTTCAATCCTGGTGCGGGGCGTATTCGTATGGCTTTGGTTGCTGAAACCCAAGAGTGCATGCAAGCCGCACAACGCATCGTTGAATTTGTTCAACATCTCTAATTTCTCTTCATTTTTCAAAAAGATCAACCATGACTGCACAACTTCAATCCATCATTGACACCGCTTGGGACAACCGCGCATCCATCAACGCAACGAATGCTTCGCAAGAATTGCGCGATGCCGTCGAACACGTGATTGCCGAAATGAATGCCGGCCGTATGCGTGTTGCTACCCGCCAAGCGGTTGGCCAATGGACTACACACCAGTGGATCAAGAAAGCAGTGTTGCTGTCTTTCCGATTGAAAGACAACGAAGTCATCAAAGCCGGTGATCTGGGCTTCTACGACAAAGTACCTACCAAGTTTGCGCATTTGAGCGAAGAAGAGATGAAAGCCAGCGGCGTTCGCGTGGTGCCACCTGCAGT
>DDYJ01000098.1:0-587 GCA_002347905.1 Comamonadaceae bacterium UBA2237
TATTTGCGCAAACCACGTGGATCGTCGTAAAAAATGTGGCTGATTTGTGGACACTGCTCGCGCACTTCCAACATTTTGTCGACCTGTTCTTGGTCTTCCACTACGCAAAAGCGCACTTCAGCGTTGTTGATCGGAAATACACATTCACCTGCCACAGCATCTTGGTAAAGCGGAACCGGAATAGCGCCCAAGGCCTGCGCAGCCAACATGGTGGCGTACAAACGTGGTCGGTTCGCACCAATGACCACCAGATGTTCTCCGCGTTGCAAGCCCGCTTGATGTAGACCGCAGGCCATATGCGTGACCAACTGCAACATGGCAGCCCAGTCCATGCTTTGCCAAATGCCGTATTCTTTTTCACGCATAGCACCCGCGCTTGGGCGCTGGGCGGCGTGGGTCGCTAACAATCGCGAAAACGTGGTCGACATCAAATATTCCCAAGTCCGGAGCAATAAAGAATATCCATACTAGGCTTGCATTTGACGCCATGTTGTCGTTTCAACGACAATTTAGTGTTACCCCCACTAGGGAATTCCCCATATGAGTGCATCTTCTCCGGTTTACCAACGACGACGCCCAGCCTCGCC
>DDYJ01000098.1:613-3125 GCA_002347905.1 Comamonadaceae bacterium UBA2237
AAAATGAGTACGGACAGTGCGAGTGGTCGCACCATCACCTATACGGGCGTGCCACCAGGCGGATGGTTTGGCGAAGGTACGGTGCTCAAACGCGAAACTTACCGCTACAACATTTCTGCATTACGCACCAGCGTAGTGGCCGGCCTGCCCGTCGACACCTTCCATTGGTTGTTAGACCATTCAATTGGCTTCAACCGATTTGTCATGAACCAGCTCAACGAGCGCTTGGCCCAATTTATTGAAGCGCGTGAAATTGATCGTTCTACCGACCCAGATGTGCGCGTCGCACGCAATTTAGCGGCACTCTTCAACCCCACTTTGTTTCCAGGTGTTGGTGAGATGCTGCGCATCACACAACAAGAATTGGCCTACCTTGTTGGCTTGTCGCGGCAACGTGTGAATGTGGCGCTCAACACTTTGCAAGACCAAGGCGCGATTCGCATTGAATACGGCGGCATGCGCGTGCTCAACTTACCAGCCTTGCGGAGTAGCGGCGTATCGCAGTCAAGTGCCGACTAAACTGCCTTGCGCAGCTAAATACTATGAATACTCCATCTGAACCGATTCGACTCAACAAACGTCTTGCAGAGATGGGGTTGTGCTCGCGCCGCGAAGCCGATGTGTGGATTGAAAACGGCTGGGTATTGGTGAATGGCCAGCCAGCAACCATGGGTGTGAAAGTCACCTCTGCAGACAAAGTAGATATCGATAGCCGCGCACAAGGCCACCAAGATACGCAGGTCACGATTCTTTTGCACAAACCCATGGGCTACGTCAGCGGCCAAGCCGAAGATGGCCATGAACCCGCCGTCACCTTGATCCATGGACGCAGCCACTGGCGGGAGGACCCCTCTAAAAACCGCATTCAACCCTCGCAATTACGTGGACTAGCGCCCGCAGGACGATTGGATATTGACTCTGTCGGCCTGCTTGTTCTCACCCAAGACGGACGCGTTGCCCGTCAACTCATTGGCGAAGACAGCGAGATTGAAAAAGAGTATTTGGTCCGTGTGACTTACCAAGACCAAGCCACCGATGTGCAAAGCATGTTTCCGCATGATCAATTGCAACGCTTGTGCCACGGCTTAAGCCTTGACGGCAAACCGCTGAAACCTGCCAGAGTGGATTGGCAAAATCCAGAGCAACTGCGCTTTGTCTTAAAAGAAGGGAAAAAAC
Organism: Comamonadaceae bacterium UBA2237; assembly: GCA_002347905.1. Taxonomy (GTDB): domain Bacteria; phylum Pseudomonadota; class Gammaproteobacteria; order Burkholderiales; family Burkholderiaceae_C; genus Limnohabitans. The sequence goes on from DDYJ01000098.1 coordinate 1,790, forward strand.
GCCAAATTCGCCGCATGTGCGAATTGGTCGGTTTGCGGGTAGTAGGACTCAAGCGTGTGCGTATCGGACGGGTGAACTTGGGCAATTTGCCTGTGGGGCAGTGGCGTTATTTGTCTGCCCATGAAAAGTTTTAATCGTTTTTAGTAATTTTTCTGCTTTTGGCCTTTTGGGGGGAGGTTCTCTACCCCCAATAACTTGAAATCTCATTGTCGCTCCTCATATAGAGAACTTGTTGATTTCCCTTTTAAAGACCCGCTATGTCTAAACATACCCATTCCTTCCAAGCCGAAGTCTCGCAACTTTTGCACTTGGTCACCCATTCCTTATATTCCAACAAGGAAATCTTTTTACGCGAACTCGTCTCCAACGCCTCCGACGCTTGCGACAAGTTGCGTTACGAAGCGCTGAATAACGCAGCCTTGTTTGAGGGCCAATCTGAGCTCGAAGTCCGTGTGAGTTTTGACAAAGAAGCCAAAACCATCACCATCACTGACAATGGTATCGGCATGAGCCAGCAAGAAGCGATTGACCACTTGGGCACGATTGCCAAGAGTGGCACCCGCGAGTTCATGGGCAAACTCAGTGGCGATCAAAAAACCGATGCCAAAGACCAAGGCGCTCTGATTGGTCAATTCGGTGTGGGCTTTTATTCGGGCTACATAGTGGCAGATCGCATCACCGTCGAATCTCGCCGTGCTGGTTTAAAGGCTGAAGAGGGTGTGCGCTGGAGCAGTGCTGGCACGGGAGAGTTTGAAGTCGAGACCATCACCCAAACCGACCGCGGCACCAAAATTATTTTGCACTTGCGTGATGATTCAGACGAATACCTGAGCGCTTGGAAACTCAAATCTGTCATCAACAAATATTCTGACCATATCTCTCTGCCCATCCGCATGCGCAAAGAAGTGTGGAAGGAAGGCGAGAAAGACCAACCTGGCGAAATGGTGGTGACCGACGAATGGGAAACCGTCAACCAGGCCAATGCTTTGTGGGCGCGCCCCAAGAAAGACGTCAGCGATCAGCAATACCAAGAGTTCTACAAGCACATCAGCCACGACTTTGAGCCACCCCTGACTTGGAGCCACAACCGCGTTGAAGGTAGTACCGAATACACCCAGCTGCTCTACATCCCATCCAAAGCGCCCATGGATTTGTTCAACCGCGACAAACAAGCGGGATTGAAGTTGTATGTCAAACGCGTTTTCATCATGGACGACGCAGAAGCCTTGATGCCTACCTACTTACGATTCATCAAAGGTGTGGTCGACTCCGCCGATCTGCCTCTGAACGTCAGCCGCGAACTGCTGCAAGAAAGCCGCGATGTCAAAGCGATTCG
>DDYJ01000127.1:0-127 GCA_002347905.1 Comamonadaceae bacterium UBA2237
ACCCATGCGATCGATTGCTGATTGGCTATTTGCGCCTCGAAGTCATCGATAGCAGGCACTTGGAGGTCTAGTGCCAGCGCTTGTTCGTGAATCATTTGCAAAAGAGACACGCGATCCGTTTGATCGC
>DDYJ01000127.1:250-16124 GCA_002347905.1 Comamonadaceae bacterium UBA2237
TCAAAGTAGCCGCGGCGCGGCGTTTGGCCAATGCACCCTCTGACGGGTTGTTCGCAGCGTAGAGATACACATTGGGTAAGTCGTCGATCAATCGTTCGGGCCAGCACTTACCGGACAAGCCGGTTTGTTTGCCGGGCATNNCTTCACGCAAGTAGCGATAGAAAGCGCTGAAGGCATGCGTTGGTGCAAAGCCTTTTTCAAACAGCAAGCGCATAGGGTCGCCCTCGTATCCGAAGGCAGGTTGCAGTGCAATCAAGATGTCGCCCATCTGTGCGCCCATCACAAACAAGCTTCTGCCGTCTGTGAGGTGCTTGCCAGGCGCAACGCCCCATTGCGCTTCAATTTCCGCCAGCCATGTTTCTTGTTGGATATGTTGTGCAACAGGTATCTGGTGCACTACATTGGCTTGGGTGCCAAACTGCGCGGCGTTTCCGATCAATAAACGATCGCGCAAACTATCGACCGAATCAGGGAGTTCCACACGGTAGCCTTGCGCAGCCAAGGTGTGCAATGTGTTGAACAAAGATTCAAAGACCGAGAGGTATGCGGCGGTTCCCACGCTGCCTGCGTTTGGCGGGAAGTTGAACAACACAATGGCGAGTTTGCGTTCTTCGCGTTTTTTTCCACGCAGTGCTACTAATTTATGTACACGCGATGCCAACATCTCCGTGCGTTCAGCGCAAGTGAACATGTTTTGTGCTTTATGCGCTTTGGTGAAAGTGCAGTGGCGATCACAACCGTTACAACTGGTACCTTCTGCGCCTGGTCTTCCGCCATACACCATGGGTACGGTTGAGCCATCTAACTCAGGGATGGCGACCATGATGGTGCTCTCTACAGGCAATAAGCCGCGGTCTGAATCACCCCATTGGTCTAAGGATTGAAACTCAACAGGGTGCGCCGCAATGTAGGGAACATCCAGTTCTTTTAGCGCTATTTGTGCAGCTTTGGCATCGTTGTACGCGGGTCCGCCCACCAAAGAAAAGCCGGTCAATGAGACCAAGGCCTCAATCTGTGGCGCGCCGTCTTTTTTGAAATACTGGTCAATTGCGTGGCGTGCATCAAGTCCACTAGAGAAGGCGGGAATCACGCGCAAGCCTTTAGCTTCTATGGCCTCAATCACTGCGTCATAGTGGTCTGTATTACCAGCAAGCAGATAAGAACGTAACAGCAACATACCCACAGCGGGTTGTTTGGAATTTTTTGCATGAGGCAGATCAGCCAATTGGTCTGATAAGCGTGACTTCATGCGCGGGTGATAGATGCCTACTTCGGGGTATTCAACTGGCGTTTGCAGCTTCACGCGGTGAGCGGCATGCGTTTCTTGTATGCGTGCATAGCGTTGTACCAACATGATCACCATATTCAGAATATTGGCTTCTGAACCCGCTAGCCAATATTGCATGACCAAGAAAAAGATACGAATGTCTTGGGCTGAACCCGGAATAAAACGCAACAACTTCGGCAGGCGTCGCAACATGGCCATTTGTTTAGCGCCAGCAGATGCGGGCTTGTCTTTGCCTTGTGCATCTTTGGCAGAAGGGCGTAATTTTTTGAGCAAACCAATCAAGCCACCCGTTTGGGTATTGGCAACATATTTACCCATGCGTGACAAATGCATCACTTGTGGCGCAGACATGATGCACACCATGGCGTCGCAGTCGAACCTTCTTTTCTCCAATGCATCCAGAATGGGTAAGAAGTGGTCTTCCATGAACAGCATGGTGACGATTACGATGTCCGCTTCGCCGATGTCCTCGCGACACTTCTCTAAAGCAGATGGGTTGTTACGCCAGTCGCTGGCGGCATACATCTTGAAGCGCAGGCTGGCAGAAGCCATCAGCTTTTGTGAAACTTGGTCAAATGCGCCCGACAAATGGTTGTCCATGGTGACAAGCACCACCTTGGTGTTGCTGTCTAAGGTGTGGTCAACGGCTGAAGTGAGCTTTGGCATCGTAAAGCGTCTCCACAGTGATGGTCGACACACCTTTTTCAGTGGCAAATTGTTCAGTATTACGTTTGGCTTTACCTCGAACAAAGAAAGGAATTTTTTGTAATTCTTTGGCAGCCTCCTGTGTCCACTGGGCTTCATTAGAAGAAGTGGCAACCGCTGGCATCACAATTTGCTCTGGGGAGTCAATTTGTGAACCGTTGTCTGACTTTATTTGGTTGCGGGTCGAGCCAAGATGCGAAGGCGCTGCTTCATCGTGGAATTCAAAATCATCCCGGAACATGCCAAGCAAGTGCTCTTCTAGTCCCATCATCAAAGGATGCACCCAGCTGTCAAACAACACATTGGCACCTTCAAATCCCATTTGTGGTGAATACCTTGCAGGAAAATCTTGTACATGCACCGGTGCTGATATCACTGCACAAGGAATGCCGTGTCGCTTGGCAATATGGCGTTCCATTTGTGTACCCAAAATTAACTCGGGATGCAGCTCGGCCACTTGTTTTTCAACGGCCAAATAGTCGTCTGTGATGAGCGCTTCCACACCGTAGAGCTTGGCGGCTTCACGCACTTCTCTGGCGAATTCACGGCTGTAAGTACCAAGACCTACGACTTCAAAGCCCATTTCTTGCGAGGCAAATCGCGCTGCTGCTACTACATGCGTGGCATCTCCAAAAATATAGACACGCTTGCCGGTGAGGTAAGTGGAATCAACAGATCGCGAATACCACACCGAGTGCGATTCGTTTTCAATGTGTAAAGGTACGGTGACGCCAGCCATCGTGGCTACTTCTTTGACGAAGTCGCGCGTAGCGCCTACGCCGATGGGCACTGTCTTGGTAAAAGGTTGGTCAAACGTACGTTCAAGCCATAAGGCGGTGGTGTTTGCAACCTCTGGATACAACACGACGTTGAAAGTGGCACGTGGAATTTCTTTCAGGTCTGCCACAGTGGCGTCTAGCGGAGCGACGACACGTACATCGATGCCTAGTTTTTCTAATAAACCCGTGATCTCTTTGACATCGTCGCGGTGTCTAAAACCTAATGCAGTGGGACCCAAAATATTGCAGCTGGGTTTTTGTGCTTGACGCGAAAAGCCCTCTGGTGGCGCTTCGGCCACCCGCCTTACCAATTGGTAGAGGGTCTCCGCTGCGCCCCAGTTTTCTTTGCGTTGGTAAGCAGGCAACTCAAGCGGAACTACGGGGATGGGTAATTGCAACGCAAGCGCTAAACCACCTGGGTCGTCTTGAATCAATTCAGCCGTGCAAGATGACCCTACCAAAATGGCCTCTGGCGAAAAACGATCGTTGGCTTTTGCTACGGCATCTTTAAAGAGTTGAGCTGTATCGCCACCTAAGTCACGTGCTTGGAATGTCGTATATGTCACTGGCGGGCGACGCGCCCGTCGCTCAATCATGGTGAATAACAAATCTGCGTATGTGTCGCCTTGTGGTGCGTGTAAAACATAGTGGACATCCAACATCGCTGTGGCGATCCGCATCGCGCCGATATGTGGCGGTCCTTCGTATGTCCAGAGCGTAAGTTGCATGGTGTTCCTAGGCGACTAGTTTGAGTCGACGGATTAAGGGGCGGCTAAACAGTCCAGCTAAATCGCCGGCCTGCTCAAATCCTTGTATGGGTGTGAACACCAATTCGATGGCCCATTTGGTGGTGAAGCCTTCTGCTTCTAATGGGTTGGCAAGTCCGAGTCCGCAGACCACCAGATCGGGTGCATGAGCACGGCAACGGTCAAGTTGTTCGTCTACGTCTTGGCCTTCAACTATGCGTGTCGATGCGGGTATTTGCAGCAACTCCGCTTCTAAGTGACGGCGATGTAAATAGGGCGTGCCCACCTCAGATAAATGCATGCCTAACTCGGTGTGCAGAAAGCGGGCGAGAGGGATTTCCAACTGCGAATCGGGGAAGAAAAATATTTTCTTTCCGTTCAATTCGACGCGATGTTTAGCGAGAGCGTGCAAGGCGCGTTTTTTAGGCGCTTCAATCGTGGCTTCGAAAGTTTTTTCAGATACGCCGAATGATTTGGCCGCTTGTTCTAGCCAAGCGGAGGTGCCCATTGCGCCTAAAGGGAAAGGCGCGGGAAGATGCTTGGCACCCAGGGCCTCTAGTTCACGCGCTGTGTCAGCTAGAAAAGGTTGGGCTAATAAAAACTCAGTACCAGGTCCAACGCTTGGCATTTCGGTGCTGCGACGTGGAGGGAAAAAATCGACATCGACGATTCCCATTTTGTTGAATAAATTGCGAAACTGGTCTTCTACGACATCTGCCAAAGTGCCGACTACCAATAATTTCTTACCTTCGTTATTTTTAGCGGGCAAGGTAGGAACGATGGCGGCTAGGCAAGCGTCTTCGCCTTGGGTGAAAGTTGTCTCAATGCCGCTGCCAGAGTAATTCAACACATTGACGCTTGAACCAAACTGCGTATTGAGACGATATGCTGCGCGGGAGAGATCAAGCTTGATAACTTCAGAGGGACAAGAGCCCACTAAGAAAAGCATCTTGATATCAGGACGTCGCTCTAGGAGTTCGGTGACAACTCTGTCTAATTCTTCGTTGGCATCTGCCAGGCCTGCTAGGTCGCGTTCATCAATGATGGCCGTTCCAAAACGGGGCTCCGCAAAAATCATCACGCCAGCGGCGGACTGAATCAAATGAGCGCAGGTACGAGACCCCACCACTAAAAAGAAGGCATCTTGGATCTTGCGGTGCAACCAAATGATCCCGGTCAATCCGCAAAACACTTCGCGCTGGCCTCGCTCTTGCACGACTTCTGGCGTTTGGCAGCCCGAAGTTTTTTCCTGACGAATAGGAATCACTGGGCTCATGCTGAAACTCCAGTTGGTAAGCTTGGGTTGAGTTGCATCAACTCCGATTGCAATCTTGCAGCCCGAAGTTTCCAAATAAATTGGGCAGCGTTGATGCAGTAGGCGAAATACGCGGCCAAGGCCAACCAGAGTTGCTCAGTAGCGCTCAGACGGTGGGTCCACCATGTCCATAGATACAAGGTGTGGAGTGCCAAAACCAACATGCTGAACACGTCTTCCCAAAAGAATGCTTCTGCGAAGAGGTATTTGTCGAAGACCACCTTTTCCCAAATGCACCCCGTGACCATGATGGTGTAGAGCGCAATTGTTTTGACGACAACCGACCACAGTGCAGTTGTTTCGCCTTCACCTGTCGTCAGGCAGTGCAACACCAGACCTAAACTCACCAAGAAAATAATGAACTGCACTGGGGCCAAAATACCTTGCACAAGCGTCCAAGCCGAAGCATCACGTCTTAGCTTTTGTTCAGGCGTGTAGAGCATCCGAGGGGTCTGGTCAGACATCAGTGAGGTCGCTTTTTGTGCATGCGTCCACTTTAGGTGGCTTCTTTTAATGTGTCAACACAAGTTGACGTATTTTTTTGTTTACAAATTAGGGGTTTTCCATAGGTGTCTAATTAGAATTACAGTTAAAACTACTCCATCTGCTAAAAATGGACCGTCAGCGTGGAGGGTGTTAAGTGGTTTACGGCAACCCAGCAATCAATTTCGAGGGCGCTTCATCGGTCAATACGCTAGGTCGTTTTTTGACGAACTCTATGTACACGTCCATCAAAAATCCTGTCGTTCACTCCGGTAGGTTAGAGCCTTTGCATTTGCAAGCGCTCATCCATGCCAGCATGCTCGGGCAGTCCCAAACCTCTGTCGTGGTGCACCAGTGGCTTGCCTCGGGCGTCGATATCGAGGATGTTTATTTAGAGGGAATCACACCGGTGGCCCGCCTTTTGGGTCAGTGGTGGTGTGACGATGTGATCGACTTTGCCAGTGCCACCTTAGCCTTTACGCGCCTTCGTCATTTGTTATTTGAATTAAGCCCTCTTTTTTTAATGGATGCCTCAGAGCAGGCTAGGGGCTTGACTTGCTTCATGGTGGGCGAGTTTCAGGCGCAGCACACCATGGGTATGTTCATGATGTCTGAGTTTTTCCGGCGCAAAGGGTGGCAGGTGCGTTGTGACGAATGCGAGTCTGGTGACGACTTGCTAAGGAAAATGTCATCGGATTGGTTCGATTTGATGGCTATTTCTCTCAGCTGTGAGCGCCAAGTACCCTTGATGCAGCACTTGATCCCTCTCATTCGTAAGGCTTCTCCCAATCCGCAGCTCAAGATCATTGCGGGGGGCGCTTTGCTCAATGTGTGTCCCGAGATAGTGACCGGACTTGGGGTGGAGCTCATGACCCAAGATGCCCGATCCGCGCAAAAATCGGCGCTTGATTTGGTGTCTGGCCAGTCGCACGTATGTAAATCGAATTTGACTTTGAGTAATGTCAACTAATTCATGAATTTTGGCATGTAATGTCTATATATCAGTACAATGTTTATCTTCAATACGCATACCTTTGGATGACTTAAGCCTGTATGAAGATTCCGAGTTTTAGTGCTGAAAAACTCGCCCAATTGATTGGGGTGGCTTCAGATATCGCCCTTTTAGTGGACCTTGATGGTGTGGTCATTGATGTTTCTGTTCGTAAAAACGAACTTGCATCTATGTCTTGCCAAAACTGGGTGGGTAAACCTTGGGTAAATACAGTCTCTACTGAGAGTGTTCCCAAGGTCAAAGACATGCTTTCCCAGTCTGAAGCTACCCTGGACTTACGTTGGCGGCATATCAACCACCCCTCGATTCAGGGCGACGATGTTCCCATCCAATATGTGGCCTTGACCTTTCCCTCTGAGGGTAGGACCTTGCTTTTGGGCCGTGATCTAGGGGCTATTGCGGTCTTGCAGCGCCGCTTGGTTGAAACCCAGCAGTCCATGGAGAGAGACTACCTTCGTCTTCGCCATATCGAAGCGCGCTATCGCATTCTTTTTGATACTTCTAGCGATCCAGTCTTGGTGGTAGACGCCATCTCGCAAAAAGTAACGGAAGCCAATGTGGCCGCCCTGGGTTTGTTGAAAGACCACTCCAAACGTCTCGTTGGCCGCGACCTGCTGGATTGTTTCGATTCGCAAAATCAAGATGAAGTTCAATCGCTTTTGCGTATGGCCCATGCTACCGGGCGTATCGAGGTTTGTCGGGTCAAGTTGGTGGGAACGGACCAAGAGGTCACTCTCACGGTCACGGTATTTAGACAAGAGGGCGGCGCCCAGTTCTTGGTGCGGTTCCTGCAGGCGGAACCGACCGGCGCTAGCCCATTGGACACAGACCAAGCGCTTTTCGCAGAAGCCATGCAACGCTCTCCAGACGGGTTTGTGTTGACCGACAAAAACGGACAAATTCGTTCGGTCAATACCGAGTTCATGTCCATGGTGGGTGCTACTGCCCAATCCCAAATTCAGGGACAAACCTTGGACCGATGGTTGGTGCGCGGGGGGGTCGATTGGGGTGTGCTCAGCACCAATTTGCGTCAACAATCCAGTGTCAAAGCTTTTGCAACAGATATCAGCAACATGTCTGGCATCAACGTGGCGGTAGAAATTTCAGCCATCGCCATTGCCGACAAAAGTCAAATGTTCGCTTTCTTTATCCGCGATATGACCCGAAGGCGCCAGCAAGAAACACCATCCTCCAGCGGCATGGCCGGTTCAGTCGCCGAATTGGCCCATTTGGTAGGACGCATGCCGATGAAAGATATCGTCAACGAGACCACTGAAATGATCGAGCGGATGTGTATCCAGTCCGCTTTGGAACTCACGCACAACAACCGCGCCTCTGCAGCAGAAATGTTGGGCCTCTCGCGCCAGAGCTTGTACGTCAAATTGCGGCGATTTGGCATCATTGACGAAACAGAACCCGATTAAAAGTGTAAACCCTAGTTGACATTATTTGCTGTATTGCAAAAATGTCTAAATGAATCGACCGGAACTCTCTACCGTCGCTGAATTGTTAAAGCCAATCACATGGTTCCCACCTATGTGGGCGTTTGCGTGTGGCGTTGTTTCCTCTGGAAAACCGCTGTTTGAGAGTTGGGGATTGATCATCTGGGGCATTTTGCTAGCGGGTCCTATGGTGTGTGCCACCAGCCAAGCCGTCAACGATTGGTTTGATCGCCATGTCGACGCGATCAACGAACCCAACCGACCCATTCCCTCGGGGCGTATGCCGGGTAAGTGGGGTTTGTATATTGCTCTGCTTTGGACCGGCTTATCTCTTATTTGGGCTTGGCAACTGGGGCCCTGGGGTTTTGCCGCCAGCGGATTAGGTCTTTTTTTGGCTTGGGCCTATAGCGCTCCCCCTCTTCGTTTGAAAGCCAATGGTTGGTGGGGTAATTCAGCCTGTGCACTTAGCTATGAAGGTTTGGCATGGGTCACCGGCGCTGCAGTCATGTTGGGTGGTGAGATGCCACCTGAGGCGACGGTTATTTTGGCCCTGTTGTTTAGCTTAGGGGCGCACGGCATCATGACCTTGAATGATTTCAAGGCTGTAGAGGGCGATGCACAAATGGGCGTGCGTTCATTGCCCGTGCAAATGGGTGTGACCAAAGCCGCTTGGACCGCGTGCGCATTTATGTTGGGCGCGCAATGGGCGGTGGTGGCGTTATTGATGCAATGGGGTGTGACCCATGCAGCACTTGCGGTGCTGATGCTCAGTTTTGCCCAGTTGCCGCTGATGTTTAGATTTGTTCTGCAACCAATAGAGAGAGCTTTGAGCGTAAGTGCATTTGGTGTGCCTTTATTTGTCAGCGGCATGATGGTGAGTGCTTGGTCTTTGAGAGGCTTGGAGGTGGCTACGCTATGAGCAAACTTCCTATGTTTAGCTGGTTACACATAGCACGGTTGGGTTTGATTCAAGCTTGTATGGGTGCCGTGGTGGTGGTGACCACCTCTACTTTGAATCGCATCATGGTGGTGGAGTTAGCTCTACCCGCTTTGTTGCCTGGATTCTTAGTAGGCTTTCATTACCTCGTGCAAATGGTGCGCCCACGCATGGGGTTTGGCGCAGACCAAGGAAGAAGTTGCACACCTTGGATGATGGGTGGCATGACGGTGCTAGCCGTAGGTGGATTTTTAGCCAGCGTTGCCACTGTGTGGATGGGCACTGAACTCATGCAAGGCATTGCACTTTCAGTCCTGGCGTTTATGTTGATCGGCTTTGGCGTTAGTGCGTGCGGAACTTCCCTCTTGGTGTTGATGTCCAAGCGCGTTGAAGACGCCAGACGTGCCCCTGCTGCCACCGCAGTATGGATGATGATGATTCTGGGTTTTGCCGTCACTGCCATTACGGTTGGCAAGCAGCTGGAACCTTATACACCAGAGCGTTTACTGCAAATTAGCGCGACGCTCAGCCTATTGGTAGTGGTGGTCACTGGCTTGTGTTTGTGGGGGTTAGAGGGCCGTTCACATCACCTAGTTGCAGAAAATGCGTCAACTAGTAGTTCTGCAGACACGCCACAAATGGAGCAAGCAGCGCAAGAACGCCATAGCCCAGCTGAAGTAAAAAAACAAAGTTTCAAAGAAGCTTTAAAAAATGTGTGGTCAGAGCCGCAAGCCAAAGCCTTCACCGTGTTTGTTTTCTTATCGATGTTGGCCTACAGCTCTCAAGATTTGGTGTTGGAGCCTTTTGCTGGTGCTTTGTTTGGCCTGACACCGGGTGAGACAACGCAGTTATCGGGGCTTCACCATTCCGCTGTTCTGTGTGGCATGTTGGCTGTTGCCTTGGCAGGTAGTGCACGAGTAGCAGGACGCCTGGGTTCCATTCAAGCGTGGATGGTGGGTGGCTGTTTGGTCTCTGGTGTGGCCATGCTTGGTTTATGTATAGCAGGTGCTATGGGTCCTCCTTGGCCACTCAAACCCAACGTGTTTTTATTAGGCGTTGCCAACGGCAGTTTTTCAATAGCGGCTATCGCCACCATGATGCGCCTTGCTACACAAGGTGGGGAAGAGCGCGCAGGCACCCGCATGGGTTTATGGGGTGCAGCCCAAGCGATTGCATTTGGATTGGGCGGTTTATTAGGCACAGCCGCTAGCGACATTGCCCACTATTTTTTGAGTGCACAGGGAATGGCGTATTCCTGTGTTTTTGGTTTTGAGACAGTGATGTTTGTGATGTCAGCAGGTTGTGCGGTATGGGTAGGCCGATACGACCACAAGAGCGCACCTATGCGCCAGTCACCCAAAGTTGTAGGTCTGACTAAGGAATTGAGCCATGAATACTGAAACATATGACGTGATCGTGATCGGTGGCGGGCCATCTGGTGCGACCGCCGCAGACGATCTGGCTAGCAAAGGCTGGAATGTTTTGCTACTCGACCGTCAAGGGCGAACCAAGCCTTGTGGTGGTGCGATACCACCGCGCTTGATCAAAGATTTTTTTATCCCCGACCATTTGCTAGTGGCCAAAGCCAGATGCGCACGGATGATTTCACCTAAAGACAACAAAGTGGATATTCCAATTGAAAACGGCTTTGTAGGTATGGTGAATCGCGACGCATTTGACGAGTGGTTGCGCGAAAGAGCGCACACGCATGGTGCCAAACGGATGCGAGGCTCTTTCGAAAAACTCACCCGTGACGATGATGGTGTGGCGCGCATTCACATCACCACGCAAGCGGCAACGCATGCAGGCCAGCCCACACCTCAAGCTGAAACCACCAGTCTGCGTGCACGTTTTGTAGTGGGTGCCGATGGTGCGAAATCTGAAGTCGCGCGCCACCATATCGAAGGCGCAGAACGCACCAAATATGTTTTCGCGTACCACGAAATTGTGAAAGCGCCTGCTGCCCAAGCAGACTATGACCCTGACCGTTGCGACGTGTATTACCGAGGCACCTTGTCGCCAGATTTTTACGGTTGGGTATTCCCACACGGCGACACCATGAGCATTGGCACAGGTAGTGCTGACAAAGGTTTTTCATTGCGTAGTGCAGTAGGGCGTTTGCGTGAAACCGCTGGACTCCACACCGCAGAAACATTGCGCCGTGAGGGGGCACCTATCCCTATGAAGCCACTACCCAAATGGGATAACGGCAAAGACATTATTTTGGCGGGTGATGCAGCAGGTGTTGTGGCACCAGCCTCGGGTGAAGGTATTTACTACGCTATGGCGTGTGGACGTATGGCGGCAGATTCAGTTCACGAAGCTTTGGAAACGGGCAACGCAGCTTGCTTGAAGAAAGCACGTAAGACATTCATGAAGCAACACGGCACAGTTTTTTGGGTGCTGGGCATCATGCAATACTTCTGGTATTCAAATGATCGCCGGCGCGAGAAATTTGTCACTATCTGCGAAGACAAAGACGTGCAACAACTCACCTTTGAATCCTATATGAACAAAGTTTTGGTGCGTAAGAAGCCGATAGCGCATGTGCGTATCTTCTTCAAAGACTTAGCGCATCTTTTTGGATTGGCGCCACGCACATGAATTGGTCGAATCGTTGGGTCGGTTTAGCCATTGCATTTGCTTGCAGTTTTGGTGTGGCTGGTATTGGGGGGGCGTTGACCGATTTGGGTCCTTGGTACCAGGCGCTGAAGCAACCTGAGTGGAAGCCACCTGACGCTGCCTTTGGCACTATTTGGACCACTATTTTTAGTCTGTGTGCATTGAGCGGTTGGGGTGCTTGGCAATTAGCGCAATCGCATGCGCAAAAAATTCGTATTGCCGTTCTTTTTGCAATCAATGGTGCATTGAATATTTTTTGGAGCTGGCTCTATTTCCATCTACACCGTCCCGATTGGGCTTTGACAGAACTTTACTTTTTATGGGCGTCTATTTTGCTGCTCATTCTTGGGTTGTGGCGTATTTCCAAAATGTCTAGCTTCATGCTATTGCCCTATTTGGCATGGGTAACTGCCGCAGGGTTTTTAAATTTAGCAACTATCGAGCTCAATGGCCCATTCGTTTAACCGGCAGTAATGGCGACAATTTTTTATTAAAAATTTACGCTGTAGTAGTCGCTAACCAATCCAAAATTTGCTCTGCGCTAGCCTGCGGTTTCTCCTCATGTGCCAGATGGCCTAAGTCTGACAAGGGGTGCAATTGTGATTGCGTGATTTTGTGATGCGATGTGACCGCATGGCCAAATGGAATGGTGAGGTCGTTGATTCCAGCTTGAATCAAAACACGTCCTCTCAATTGCGAAAGTTGTTCAGGCAGCTTGCCTAAATTCCAATGCGACATCATTTGCAAAACACCTTTGAGGTGAGCGGGCGACTGCATGAGTACACGGTAGAAAAATATATCTGCTTCGCTGAGGTGAGAGCCTGTGCTCGATAAGATTTTTTGAATCACCAAATCTTTAGTCATGTGCTTTGCAAATAACCAAGCGCTCAAGGGATTGAGTGCGATTAATTTGGCAGAGACTGGAAACATCCAGTTGGCAAGCCCTGGCAACGGGAGCCATGCTGGGTTCAATGCGACCAACGCAGGCGCAGGCATATTGGGTGTGTTGAGAAGCAGCTTGGCTGCCAAGCAGGCGCCTGCAGAATGGCCCATCACTGCAGTCGGCCAAATGCGTAATGTGTCCAGCAGTTCGCGCAAAGATTTAGCCATACCCTCAAACTTAGCTCCAGAGGTACTGGGAATGCTACTGAACGCATGCCCCGGCGTGTCAACTGCAATCAAGCGGTAATGCTTGGATAAAAAAGGCGCCATGCCACGCCATGTATGGGTAGAAGAACCCAATCCATGTAGCAAAAGGAGGGGCGGTCCTTCGCCAAATATTTGCACATGCCAGCGCACATCCGAGGTATGGATAAATTGGCTGTGCTGGCTGTTGGGCCATTGGTTTTTTAATGTCTCCCAAGGCATGGGAGGATACAACGCGTTCAACATAGCTTGCTCAGGATTTATCTTGCATGCGCAAACTGCATTGCGTCGGCCAGTCTTTGCGACGCTACATAGGGCATAGGCAAATAGCGCCCTTGCATCACATTGGCAAGTTCTTGTGCCTGGCCTGTGGGTTGTACGGCGGTATCAATCCATAAAGAAGTAAAGCCATAGGTGGCCCATTGCTTGGCCCATTGCAAAGCATCTGCCTGCGCTTGGGTGCGGCCGCCCACCCCGTCGATGGTGACATTGGCTTTGCCGTCGCTCAGCATGACTAGCAAGGGCGTGATGCCTTGTCTTTGCAAAGCTTGTGCTTGTTCAGTTGCGTGTTTGAGTGCCAAGGCTATTGGCGTTCCCCCACCACCAGGTAGACCAGCAAGCGCTTTTTTTGCCCTCACCAGAGATCGCGTTGCGGGTAATAAAGTTTGTGCTTGAGCACCGCGAAATGCAATGACACACACGCTGTCACGTCTTGCATACGACTGTTGCAACAAAATTTCCACCGCGCCTTTGGCTTCCGCTAAACGCGCGAGTGCTGCAGAGCCCGACGCGTCCATCGCCACGATGATGCAAGAGGCGGCTTTGTGTGCAAAGCGTTGGATGTAAAAATCCTCGGTGCGTATCGCAATTTTTTGCCCTGCATGCTTGGTGCGCAGTTTTTGTTTGGGTGCTGCTGCGCGTAGCGTTGCCAAAAGGTGCAATCGAGCACCCGAAGTAGGGCGCCCCAACCTAGGTGACAAAGGTCTGCCGCGTTGGCGAGACATGTGCGCTTGTCCGCTATTACCGCTACTTGATTGCGGCTTGGTTTTAGATGCACCTAAAAGTAATTGGTCTAACAGTTTGGGTGGCAGACTGGCCAAAGCAGCGGCCAGTATCGTGTCTACTAAAGACTCTGGCTCTGTTGTAGGTGGTGTAGGTGCGTCCTCTTGTTCTGCATCTTGTTCGGTATTCGAAGTATCGGGCTGTGGAGTTGGTTCTGGCGAAGGTGCAGATTCTGTGTCTTGGTTGTAAGGCATACTTGTGGCGCGTGGCGATAGCACCATTTGCGCAGCAATACGCAAATCTTCTTCTTCTAAAAACGCGCGATCGTGGATAGCCGCATGAACACAAGCAAGACGCAACGCCAACAAAGGCGCGCGCATGCTGTCTATACCTAGCGCAAAAGCCACTTCGCACAATGCGCGCATCTCTTCTTCTTTAGGTTCTATTTTGAGGAGCAGGGCGCGCACCTCTGCTAATTCATGTGCAGAAAGATGCTCTATTTTTTCTTGGCTTTTTGCGATATCGACCGCATCAATATTGATCCATAAGGCCAAACGCTCTTTGAGTTTGCTAGCGACGCCTGGCTCGTCTTCTTGCGATTCATCCAAAGCTACCAACCCAAAGCGGCTGGCATGTGTCGCACCTATAGCTAGCGCATGCACTTGCCCTTGGTCATGGGCTTGTAACAGCATTGCCAGTGTTTGTGGCGAAAGTTTTTCAGACATAGGAACCACCACCAAACCTTGGTCGGCTTGTGCCAACAAACCCATTTGCTCGACCACGCGACCTTGTGCAAGCGTTACCGATAAATCAATGCCACCCAGCATGCGTTCTTGGTCAATGTGGTGGGGCATACGCGTCACTGGTAGCCCTAATGCGTGGAGTTGCGCCAACCAAGTTTGTCTTGCAGGGCTATAACCCGCTTTCAACCAAACACCGCCAAGACTGTGAGGATCTACCTGCAGCAGCAACAAGGCTAATTGCGCAAGATCCCACGCATCACGCATCAGCCGAGTACCTCTTGCAGGCAGCGTTGTACACGTTCTCCTGAGCCGGTGTCGTCCAAGGGATTGCGACGCAAGCGGTGGCGCAGTGCCAATGGTGCGATCTTGCGCAGATGTGTCGCGCTCACTTTTTTCGCGCCACTTAAAGCAGCGAATGCACGTGTCGCGCGCATCAGTGTGAGTTCTGCGCGCAACCCGTCGGTTCCCAACGCATGGCAGACCTTGGCGCATGTATGCAGCAAGTCATCTGGAATTTCTAACGCAGGAAGCGATTTTTGGGCTTTTAATATGCGTTGGCGCAGTTTGGTATTGGCGTCGCTCCATTGCGCTTTGAAACCCTCTGGATCGCGGTCAAACGCATCGCGGCGTTTAACGACTTGTACTCGTATATCGAGGTCTTGCGGGGTTCTCACCTCCACACTCAAACCAAATCGGTCTAACAACTGCGGACGCAATTCACCCTCTTCTGGGTTGCCACTGCCAATCAATACAAACTTGGCGGGGTGACGTACGCTCAAACCCTCGCGTTCCACCACGTTTTCGCCAGAGGCAGCTACGTCGATGAGTAAATCCACCAAATGGTCTTCAAGTAAGTTGACTTCATCTATATATAAGAACCCTCTGTTGGCTTGCGCCAATAAACCCGGTGCAAATTTCTTAATGCCTTGGGATAAAGCTTTTTCTAAATCCAATGCGCCGACTACACGGTCTTCCGTTGCACCCAATGGCAAATCAACCACGGGGACAGGACGCTTGGCAGTTTTGACTTTGCCGTTTTGCTTCAGCTCTGCGCAAACATCGCATGCACCGCTACTGTCTTTGGGCGAGCAGCCATAAGGGCAAGCTTGCACTACATCAATTGGGGGGAGCAGATCGGCCAGTGCTCTGACTGCGGTGGACTTACCCGTTCCTCTGTCACCAAGAACCAAAACACCGCCCACTGTTGGATCTACCGCAACAATTTGAAGGGCCATGCCCATCTCATCTTGCCCAACAATGGCTGCAAAAGGAAAGGTTTTTGCCATAAGCATTCCAAATTTCGAACTACCGCTATCGTCTTAGATAAGGCTTAAGTTGTCAAGTTAGATTGACACTTACAAGGGTAATCTCTAGCATGCAGATTAAGACTGAAATAGCGTTTCAAAGCCCTGTTCTGATTGTGTAGATAATCAAAAGGTATGAAGTCTTCCCCCAAATCGCTCTCAGGCCTGTTCCCTTTCATTCGTCCTTACCGCATCCAAGTGGCTTTTGCAGGGCTTTTTTTAACGCTTGCGGCTGGTACCACTTTGGCTTTTCCTTGGGCTTTGCGCACATTGATAGACCAAGGCTTAGCTAACCCATCTAGCCCAGATGTCTTAGCCACCAAATTTTTTGAGCTTTTCCTAGTGGCTGC
>DDYJ01000127.1:16162-19725 GCA_002347905.1 Comamonadaceae bacterium UBA2237
CATGTTTTAAGACAAAGCCCGACTTTTTTTGAAACTACCCAATCAGGTGAAGTCCTCTCGCGCTTGACCAGTGATACCACCTTGGTTCAAACCGTGGTGGGTTCATCTTTGTCCATGGGTCTTCGCAATATGGTCATGGGTATCGGCGCCATGGGTATGTTGGTCTGGACCAACCCATGGCTGATGTTGCAAGTGATTGGTGTTTTGGCAGTAGTGATTTTTCCAAGTGTCTACTTGGGACGCAGAGTACGGCGCTTATCGCGCGCTAGCCAAGACCGTGTGGCAGATTCGAGTGCTATTGCGTCCGAGGTACTCAACGCCATTCCCGTAGTGCAGAGTTACACCGCAGAAGCGCGTGAAGCAGATCGTTTCACCACCTCCACCGCCCAAGCATTAGGTACTGCATTGCGTCGTATACGCGCCCGGTCCGTCTTGGTGGGGTTCATCATCATGACCTCCAGCGCTGCCTTGCTATGGGGTTTGTATTTGGGCACATTGTCGGTTCGCGCGGGTACCACCACAGCCGGTGAATTGGGTCAAACCGTTGTCTACGTAATTTTGTTAGCCAGTGCTTTTGCGGTGTTGGGCGAGGTCTATGGTGACATCTTGCGTGCAGCAGGCGCAACCGAACGTTTGATGGAGTTGCTGCACAGCCAATCCGATGTGCAGTCACCACAACATCCACAGCGTGCGCCTTGGCCAGAAAAAGGCTCCAGCTTGGTGCTACGTAATGTGAATTTCAATTACCCCTCACGTCCATCGCAATTGGCATTGAATGGATTAACGGGTGAAGTCCACGCTGGTCAAACCGTGGCAATCGTCGGTCCCAGCGGTGCTGGCAAAACCACTTTGTTCTCTTTACTGATGCGATTCCATGCACCGCAACATGGCGATGTTTTGCTAGATGGTGTGGCAGTCGATCAGATGGATTTGAACGATTTGCGCCAACGCATTGGCGTGGTGCCGCAAGAAGCAGTGGTCTTCTCTGGTACGGTAATGGAAAACATCCGTTACGGCAAACCAGAAGCCACAGACCAAGAAGTGCAAGCAGCGGCTGAGGCTGCGTTTGCCCAAGAATTCATTGCTGATTTGCCGCAAGGCTATGAAACCTATTTAGGTGACCGCGGTGTGCGTTTGTCGGGGGGGCAACGCCAACGCATTGCCATTGCCCGTGCCATTTTGAAGAATCCACCGTTACTGCTACTAGATGAAGCCACCAGTGCATTAGATGCACACAGCGAGCGCATGGTGCAAGCCGCCTTAGAAAAAGCCATGCAAGGGCGAACTACTTTGGTTATTGCGCACCGCTTAGCTACTGTGCAAAAGGCCGACTGCATTTGGGTGTTAGACAAAGGAAAATTGGTAGAGCAGGGCACGCATGAAGAACTCATTACCAAAGCCGGTTTGTACGCTAGTTTGGCAGCATTACAGTTCGCATAAATCACATCAATACACAGGCACTACTATGCAACGCACGTTATTTCAAAAAATGGTTTTGCTATCAGCAGCATTGGTACTTGCGTCTTGCTGAGGTTTGCCTGCAAAAATTGGTAACGGCTAGGGTACTGTTTGCGTATGAGCGACAGTTTTAAGGTTAAATTTAATGATTGAAGGAGAAACCAATGTCTATTTCTATGTACAACGCTTCTGTTCCCCAGTTCAAAAAAATGCTCGGTAATTTGGCCGCAATTTTGAAAAAAGCGGAGGAGCAGGGCACCGCTAAAAAGATCGATGGCAAAGTATTTTTAGAGGCACGTTTATTTCCCAACATGTTTGCGCTTACCAAGCAAGTGCAAATTGCATGTGACCAAGTGAAGAATGGATTGGGACGCTTGGCTGGCATTGAGCCTCCTAAGTTCGATGACAAAGAATCCACCTTTGTAGAACTGCAAGAGCGCATCGCCAAGACGATTGCATTTATAGACTCCATACAACCAGAGCAGATTGACGGATCGGATAAGAAAGAAATCAAATTCTCGATTGGCGAATGGAAATTTGAATTCATTGGAGACCAATATTTACTCACCTGGATCATTCCTAATTTTTATTTCCACATCACCACGGCTTACAACATATTGCGTCACAACGGAGTGGAAATCGGTAAGAGTGATTATTTGGGCGGGTAGTTTGATCCATGGATTTGGGCATCAAAAATAAAATCGCGCTGGTATGCGCGTCCTCTCAAGGTCTTGGACTTGCCTGCGCCAAAGCCTTAGCGCGTGAAGGTGCCAGCGTTGTCATCAATGGTCGTAACCAAGAGCGATTAGACAAAGCCATGGCTGACATCAAGGCTAAGACAGGTGCCGTGACCAAAAGCATATTGGCTGACATCACCACCGAGGAGGGTAGACAAACCATTTTTGACGCTTGTCCTAATCCAGACATTTTGATCAATAACAACGCAGGCCCTGCCCCCGGTCAATTGTCTGACTGGAGTCACGATGTTTGGATACATGCGCTTGAGTCCAATATGTTGGCGCCAATTCTGCTAATACGTGGTTATGTACCAGGAATGCGTGAGAGAAAATTTGGCCGTATCGTCAACATCACTTCCGCTATGGTCAAAAGCCCGAGACCCCACATGGCGCTATCAACTTCTGCCCGTACTGGCTTAACCGCGTTCAGTAAATCTCTTTCACTAGATGTGGCTGTAGACAATGTCACTATCAACAACCTTTTGCCTGAGCGTATAGACACACCCAGACAAGAATTTTTGGCAGAGCGACTCGTGAAACTGCACCAAATTACTTACGAAGAGGCGCGCCAGAAAATTATCAACACTATCGCTGCCAAGCGCATGGGAACTCCTGAAGAATTTGCCGATGCGTGTGCATTTTTATGCAGTGCGCAGGCAGGTTTTATTTCTGGGCAGAACTTGCAGTTGGATGGTGGGTCTTATCCGGGCCTGATTTAGTTTGGGTAATGGGAAGCGATATTTTGAATATCGATCCCACCCCTACAGTGCTCACTACCGTCAACGAGCCTGCGTGATCTTGGATAATTTTTTGCGACACCGATAAGCCAAGACCTGTGCCTTTGCCCGGATCTTTTGTGGTGAAAAATGGGTCAAAAACCTTTTGTAAAACATCGGCTGACATGCCTTGTCCATTGTCTTCTACCTCTATGTAAACTGAAGCATCGTCACTGGACGTTCTAATGGTGATCAAGCCTTCTTTTTCATCGGGAATAGATTGCGCTGCATTGACAATCAAGTTCAATAGCACTTGATTAATTTGCGATGCGGCGCATTCCACCAGCGGTAAATCGCCTAAGTCAAGATGTATAGTCGCGCGATTTTTGATTTGGTTGTTGGCAATATTTAAAGTGGACTTGAGACCGAGGTGAATATCAGAGGGTAGATAGCTAGCAGAGGAATTTGTTCGCGCGTAATCTTTTAAATCTTTGATGATGGTTTTGACACGTTCTACGCCTTCTTGCGTTTCGCTTACCAAGTTACGTACGTCGTTTCGTATAAATGCGAAGTTGACTTTCTTTTTTAGTTCTAACAAAGCCGCCTCATCAGAAGCCGGAGCATTCAATACTTCTTCATAAACCGTTAGGTA
>DDYJ01000127.1:19761-25238 GCA_002347905.1 Comamonadaceae bacterium UBA2237
GCCATCTCGCCTAATGAAGCAAGCTTTTCGGATTGCATTAAACGCTTAGTAGCCTCATCTAGTTTGGCCTCGGTGATATGTTCGCGCTTTATCACTGAGAAATAGACGCGCCATAAAAATACGCCCAAAATCAAAAGGCCAGAGACTATCGACAAACCAGACAGCAGAAAATTTTGTTGGCGCAAACTGCCTAGTTCTGCCGTGTCGAGTGAGTTGTAAGTCTGTAGTCGAACCCACCCCAGATGCACGCCCAGGGAAACTGGGGCCCAGGTTGTGATGTAAGCCTCATCCCTAGATTGCAAGCTCGATTGGTTTAAATCTGGTGTTTGAATCCAATTCAAATCAAATACCAAATGTGGTTCTTTGCCAATATCGCGTTTGAGCGCTGATATCACTTTGCCCGTTTTATCCGTTAAAACAACCGAAGCCACCTCTGCATTCGACATGGTTTGCAAGATTCGTGACTCAATAGATCCGTAGTCCTTCGTTACCACCTGATCGACCACTGAGACTATCAAGCCTTGTGTCAGATTTTGTGCAGTTTGGTATTTGCTATCCCACAAA
Source organism: Comamonadaceae bacterium UBA2237 (assembly GCA_002347905.1). Classification (GTDB taxonomy): domain Bacteria; phylum Pseudomonadota; class Gammaproteobacteria; order Burkholderiales; family Burkholderiaceae_C; genus Limnohabitans. The sequence goes on from DDYJ01000127.1 coordinate 20,326, forward strand.
AGATTTTTGGATTGGTAATAAGCGGCTAATCCAGAAAAAATTTGTAGAGTAGCTAGCGCTAAACCAATCAGTAATGCAGGTTTAAAACTTTTCCAAAAAGAAGGACTTTGGCCCTGTGGCATGTCATTGGCCAGTCAGGACTAAAAACTTCTCAAGTTGTAGAGATTCCAGAACTTTGTAATGCTTAACGTAGCTAACAGCCTGTGGCTTATTGAGGTTGATGCCATCTAGAAGTTTTTGACCCTCTTCGTCCTGGGAGAGTTTGACCATCGCCTTGAGGAAACGTTCACGAACCTCTGAAGAGACAGAAGGATGGGTGGCAATAGGGTGTGGCGTGTAAGCAGGCGTTTCATACAACACACGCAATTGCTGACGCACCTCGGTCGCTTCGTTGTCAAGCGTGTTGTTGACGCCGCCACCGGCCAGGGCGTCTTTGTTAATGACCGAGCGATACACATTGCTGTGGGTTTTGACAAAGACTGGATTGATATCGATTTTCTGTTTGGCCAATTGCGCACGAATTAGTAGAGATGCTGCAAATGAGTTTGGTGCAGGGAAAGAGACATTTTTACCTTTGAGATCGTTCAAATTTTTAATCGGATTATCAGATCGCACGACCAATATGCCAGTTAAAAGATCTTGTGCATCTGCAAGTAGCGGTTGATACTTTTTCTTTTGATAGGCAAGAACTGCGTGGTAGGGGTTGAGAAAGGCGAAATCTGACTCGCCTTTGAGGAACCGTTGCTCGAATTCAGGTATGGAGGGAGAGACCCTCAACTCAAAGCAAAGCCCCGCGTCTTGCCCAATTCTTTGAAGTAGTGGCGACCAGGTGGTATAAATTTTTGCAGCTGGGAGTTGTGGCACTACATCGAATGTATAAACCTTAGTGCTAAGTTGTGCGCCTATACACGCGCAGTAGGAGGATCCAATAAAAAAAAGATAAAGGCAAATAAAACGTAATAAGGTTTTAGAAAATGAGAATTTTGTGGTCATAGCAAATTAATTTATCATAGATTCCAACTTATAAATTTATATTTACCAAAGTACCCAATTGGAATACCATCCACTCATTTCACAAGAACACTTGGATAACTTGGATATCTCAAGTTTCAAGATATTGTGTGTAGATGACGAACCCAATATCTTGTCAGCAATGCGCCGCATGTTCATGCTGTCTGGTTTTAATATCGAAGAAGCCACGAGTGGTGCACAAGCTTTACAAAAATTAGAGCAGCAAGAATTTCACTTGATCCTCTCAGATATGCAGATGCCAGAAATGAACGGCGCAGAGCTCTTGGCCCAAGTCAGGCAGCGCTGGCCCAAAGTCATGCGACTGATGCTGACAGGCACTGCCGATTTAAAGACGGCCATTTCCGCCATCAATGAAGGTGAAATTTACAGATATCTCACTAAGCCTTGGAATGACGAAGAGCTTGTCTCAACTGTCAAGTCCGCATTAGAGCGGTTCGTATTGATCCGTGAGCGCGACAATTTACTAGAGTTAACCAAGCAGCAAAACCAAAGTCTTGCTGACATGGTGAATACCTTGGAAGAAAAAGTCAAAGAACGTACTGCTGAGCTTAGTAATTCTTATGAAGAACTAAGAGGTTCCTATATCGCGTCTGTCAAAGCCTATTCGACTTTAATTGGTCTTCGCGATCGTGCATTGCTAGCCCACTCCAAGTCGGTTGCTGATTTGGCACTGCGTATGGCAAAAGTCGCCAACCTTTCCCAGAATGACACGCAAGACATCTATATTGCAGGTCTGTTGCACGACATAGGCAAGATTGGTCTCTCAGATGAAACCTTGAGTAATTTAAGTAAAGGCGTTGGAGGCTACAGCAAAAAGCTCTATGAAGCGCATGCCAAAGCGGGGCAAGACTGTCTTGCCGGCCTCTATCAGATGGAGCGTATTGCTTTTTACATCGGAACGCACCACGAGAGATTTAATGGTACAGGCTTTCCCGACCGCCTGAAGGGCGATGCCATCCCCCTTGGTGGAAGAATCCTTGCTGTTGTGGAGGCATTTGAAGAAGTTCAAATCAAGAAAAAAGATGTTGAACAACTATCGCCTAGAGAAGCTGCTTTGCTCATCAATGAATATTCAGGAACTGCTTTTTGTCCTGAGGCCTGTCAATACTTATTAAAAGTGCTGGGCGTTGTGGCCAGAAAACCGAATTTGTGACTGGCGTCTCAATCTCTAAAGTAAGGAAACTCCATGCGTTTCGAAACCCAACTAGACACCGTAGTCATTGCCATCTTGATAGCTGGACTCTTACCCCTGATCTGCGCAGCCATTGCCAAGTGGGGCGATAAAACCTACGACAACCACAATCCCCGTGCGTGGCTTGCTAATCAAGAAGGTTTCCGTGCCAGAGCCAATGCAGCGCAGCAAAATTGCTTAGAAGCGTTTCCTTTTTTCGCCACTGGCGTCATCTTGGCTTCGTTGGGTGGAGCAGACGGCTACCTGATGGAAAGTCTGAGCTGGATCTACATCGCCGTTCGCGTAGCCTATATCGCTTGTTATCTCTTAGACAAAGCCGCATTGCGCAGCTTGTTCTGGGTGGCGGGGCATGGCATTGTGATTTACCTGTTTATCCAAGCTTTCTGAGTAATATGCTCATCAAAAGTATGGCCATTACAAACTTACAGCTTCAGATAATTTCAAATCAGCATTATGTGAAGAAGAGGCTTATTCAGTTTTAGCAGGTTCAGGTTTAGGCGTAGTGTGAACCATTTTTTGTGTGTATTGGCGTGGGATGGGTTTAGCTTCTTCGGGGTCAACACAGATTCCATTTGCATTTGGAACTTTGTTGATATCTGACAGACACTTCCAGCGGCCTTTACATACCATCGGCCCAGTCACATTGACCTTAGCTAAGGTAGTTCCAGGCGGGCACGGTGAGCCCTTGCTGTCCAAAGGTCTCATGCAATAACCTTCGAAGGTCCAAGAAAGACCAGGAGGACACGAAACTTTTTCGGCTGCAGCGTTCCAGCTCCAAAGTAATAAGACGCCTAAACATAAAATTACACGCTTAAAAGACATATGGGCCAACTTTTTAAACCTTGTCGCGCACGACGTTGATCATTTGCTGATCTTTGTCTAGCGCCATCACCTCCTCAAAACGCCAACCGAAATTGATCAACATGGTGAGGAAGAGGCGAATAGGTACGCCGTCACCAGAATAATCTGCGACATGCGTCATCTCGATATAGGTGCCATCTGCATCTTCTTTGATGGGAAATTCAAAGAAAGGAAATTTCTTTTTCGCGGCTTCTGCCACTTTAACTATCTCTTCTTTCGAGACACCGTCACGTCCATAACCTTTGCCGATGAGCATGATGGTTTTTGCCTCAGTTGATAACCGTAGGTAGAAGGGGTAGGCAATTTGCCAGCTTTGGCCTAACTTTAAGTCGCCGTTTTCTTGCATTTCGGTGCGAACTTGGCGTTTTCTGTCTGTCAACACTTCATTCAACGCTTCTATCGTGACTAAGCCGGCTTTGATCGACATCGGAGCATCGCTGTCCATGGACTTGCAACGCGTTTCCTCGATGGCATCCATGACATGGTGTGAATATCGGGGCACATCACGCCAATTTACGATCATGCCATCTTGCATTTGGATTTGAAGAATCTTGACTACGTCTTCAAATACAGGAATTTTGACTTTGATAGAGGCTGGAGAGGTCTGTGCGGGAAAATCTCGGTACAGGTGTTCCGGTTTGCGCAATATAAAAGTTCTGTAGTTCACGACGTCATTAATTACGTTGTCTACATTGATGCCAAAAAAGTAATGCTTAACGTTTTTTTCTTCGCAAACCTTTTTATAAAAGAAATTTAAATGTTTCTTTAGATTTGCTATGCCACCATATTTTTTTAGTAGATCTTCCATGTGCTTGCCCTGTTGATATCGTCGGTAAAAAAGAAAACTTTTTGATACTGACAAAAAGGGAGCGTTGACTATAGGTAAATTTGAATTGCCTTCACCAAGGATGTCGCCCCTGTCGAATTGTAGGGCGTATTCTAAATATTACAAATGTGTAATTTGTGTAAAAGGATAAGTTTTTACTAATTTAACTTCAGGCTCAGTACAAATACCAACCGAATTCGGAGTGCCGCCACCTAGACACTTGCCACTAGATACGCAAAGTGATGGCCCCAAAACACTTGGTTTGGACAAAGAGGAAGGAGAAGGGCATGATGCTTCTTGTTTTCCAGCCACTTTGGCGCACTGCATGCCGGAAAAGCTCCATTTCAGGTTGGCTGGGCAAATAACTCTTTCTGCATGTGCAGACACACAAAGCAGAGCAACTGCTAAGGAAATGCCTATATTTTTAAAGCGTGACATAACTACCCCCGTTTAGTGAAATCAACTCGGTATCGGTATCACATTGGGTCGACTTTAGTGGGGAAGGGCTTGCGTTATGTCAAATAGAAGGCAGTTGTAATGAACTATTACAAAGATTTAACCAAGCTGCAGTTACTGATTACCTTTTAAATCCAATCGGCAAATAAATGTGACGGTTTGGTTGACAAAAGGTCGGATTTGTAAATCGCCTCCATGGGCCAAAGCGATTTCACGGCACAGACTTAAACCCAAACCCGAGCCTTGTTGCGCGGTGGCCTTGGGGTCAGTGGAGTCAAGGTGGCGATAAAACCTCTCAAAGACACGTTCATCTAACCCCGTGCCGCTTAGGTGGGTCGTATTGGATATGGTGAAAGTGAGATGCGTCGCGTTGCAATTTGCTTCAAATACAACTTTGCCACCTGAATAGTTGAATTTGAAAGCATTGCTAAAGAGATTGAGCATCAATTGGGTGATCAAGTCTTTGTCTGCAACTAACTCCATATTCTTTTGAAGCGATTTGGAGATTTCAATATCTGGCCGGTAATTGGTGTAATCATCGACCAG
>DDYJ01000127.1:25249-25439 GCA_002347905.1 Comamonadaceae bacterium UBA2237
GCAATTTATTGGTAATTGAAATGAGGCGCTCAACCTCGTCCATGACCAGAGAGAGTTGGATTTGCTCGTCCGAACCGTCTTTGCAGCGGTTGATGAGCCTCTGCAGGTGGCCACGAACAATGGTGAGTGGAGTTTTGAGTTCATGGGACGCATCACTCGAAAAGCGGTTGGCTTGCTGATAGCTCAAGCG
>DDYJ01000127.1:25483-25705 GCA_002347905.1 Comamonadaceae bacterium UBA2237
TAATTTTTGAATATTTTTGAAAGGCCTCACCGCAGCATAAGAAATCACCAGCGTGAGAAAAATAGCGTAAAGAATCAAGATGGGGTAGAGCTGCAATCCCATACGGTCGCGTACACCCAAAATATCAAACATGCGCTGTTTCAACACACTTTTCTTCAAGGCGACCCATTGCTGTATTACGCCATTTATGCGTGGTTCAAAGAGTCTCCATTCCTCTCCGTT
>DDYJ01000047.1 GCA_002347905.1 Comamonadaceae bacterium UBA2237
AAAGGAGACTCAGTTCTATGCCAAAAATGAAATTAAATCTTGTATTGCGAAGTGTTGCTATTGCAACTACCTTGGCAGCTTCATGCTGGTCCGCATCTGCCCAAGAAACATTCAAGGTAGGTATTGTTAGTTTCTTGTCTGGCCAGGCCGCTGAAAGCTTTGGTATTCCGGCCGTGAATGGTGCCAAAGTTTTGGTGGATGCGTTCAATAAAGGACAAGCGCCTGCACCCTACAACAAAAAAGGTTTTGGTGGATTGACTATCGAACCCATCTATGTGGATGAGAACGGTGGCGCGACTAAGCAAGTGCAGGAGTTGCGGAATTTGTATGACCGCGACAAGGTTGATGTCGTAGTGGGTTATGTGGGATCTGGCGACTGTTTAGCGGTTGCGCCAGTAGCCGAGGAAATGAAAAAGTTTCTAATTCTGTATGACTGCGGCACTCCGCGAATTTTTGAAGATGGCAAATACAACTACGTATTTAGAACTGCAGCCCACGCCACGATGGATAACGTAGCTTTAGCCCGTTATCTCAAAGCCAAGAATATCCCAGTCAAGTCTTTCAACATGATCAACCAAGACTACGCTTGGGGTCAGGATTCACGTACTGACTTTGTTCTTGCTATGGCCAAGTTATATCCAGATGCAAAACCTGGAGAAGATTTGCTTCCAAAATTTGGAGCAGGCCAATATGGAACAGAAATTTCAGCCATCATGGCAAAACCTGCGGATCTTGTGCACTCCAGTTTATGGGGTGGAGATTTACAAGCATTAATTCTGCAGTCTGCTCCTCGTGGCATGTTTAAACGCTCACAAGTTGTGCTTTCGGCTGGTGACCATGTGTTGCCAGGTTTAGGCGATAAGGTGCCAGATGGAACCATCTTGGGCGCTAGAGGCGCCTACGGCTTGATGGCACCAAAATCTGCTTTGAATGACTGGTGGTGGGATATCTACCAAAAAGCAAATAACGTCTATCCCGTCCAAGCACCTTACCGCATGGCCCAAGCCTTGATGGGTTTAAAACTTGCTGTTGAAAAAGCCATGGCAGCGAATGGCGGTAAAAAACCAACGTCAGAACAACTAGCCGCCGCTTTGAAAAATAGTGAGTGGGACTCTCCTGCTGGAAAAATTCGTATGGTCTTAGGTGGCGGCAACCAAGCTATTCAAGAAACAGCAATTGGACGCACCAAATGGGATGCCAATAAAAAAATGGTCATGATTGAAGATATTCAAAGATTCCCTGCTGAATGTGTCAATCCTCCAGCCAATATGAATTCCGTAGAGTGGCTGAAAGCTGGATTCCCCGGCGCAAAGTGCAATTAATAAAGTAGCAGACACATGGGTTTGGCTATCACAATTTTGATAGATGGTCTGACCTATGCGTCTTGGCTATTCATCGTTGCTCTGGGTCTTACGCTGGTATTTGGAGTTCTAAAGATTCTAAATATTGCGCATGGCAGTTTTTATGCGCTGGGTGCTTACGCTGCGGCCACTTTCGTAGGATCGATAGCCACTTTGCATTGGGCGCCTGCTTGGAGCCTACTTTCCATGTTCATGGCGGCAATCGCCATTGCAGTTTTAGTAGCCCCACTCACCGAGCGCGGCTTGCTGCGCTTCTTTTACGGGCACGACGAAGTGTTATTGGTGTTGGTGACTTACGCCATGTTCTTATGCATGGAAGACATCACCAAAATTATTTGGGGTGCTAACCCCTACTACGTCTCTGAGCCTTACAGTCTTTTCGGCAATATAGAAATTGGCGAACAGATTTATGTGGGCTATGACTTTCTGCTGGTATTTTTAGCGGTGGTGGTTGGCTCTATTGTTTGGTGGGGACTGAACAAAACACGCCAAGGCAAGATCGTGACCGCCGTGATCCACAGTCCTGAAATCGCATCTAGCATGGGCGTCAAAGTCTCCAAGGTCTATATGTACGCTTTTGGCGTTGGCGTATTTTTAGCCGCCATTGGAGGTGCTTTCACTGCACCCATGATTTCGGTGCAACCTGGCCTGTCTGTCGGTGTGATCATTCTTTCTTTCGCTGTGGTCATCATTGGCGGACTTGGCAGTATTGAAGGCGCCGCCATCGGCGCTTTAATTGTTGGACTTTCGCGCGCTACGGCGGTACATCTGGTGCCTGTTGCAGAGCTTTTTTCCATCTATGTGGTGATGGCGATGGTTCTGATGGTGCGCCCTGAAGGCTTGTTTCAACGCATACAGGCGCGAAAAATTTAAGCATGCAGCGGTCGATTGTTTCTTTGACGGTTATCACCGTTCTTACTGCGGTTGCATTGCTCGCTTTGGGCTTGGCTTTGCCTAAATGGTTGCTTTTTATGTGCACCATGGCATTTGCCAACAGCTTGGTATCTGTGGGCATCATGTTGCTGATGCGCGGTGGTGTGGTGGCATTTGGCCAAGGCTTGATGTCTGCCATCGGTGGCTACACCGCTGCATTGATGTTCCAAAAACTAGGTGTCAAAGATGCTCTCTTACTCACCATGAGTGGCGGAGTGACCGCTTTGCTCGTATCCGCGCCCTTTGCTCCTTTGCTATCGCGTTACCGTGGCATCCNNCGGGGTCGTGGCTTTTGGTCAAGGGCTGATGTCCGCGCTGGGAGGGTATGCAGCCGCCTTGGCGTTTGTGCATTGGGGCTGGCAGGATGCCTTGTTGCTGCCGTTGTGGGGCGGCTTGGTGGCCTGTGTGGTCACCGCGCCGTTTGGTCCATTGCTGGCGCGTTACAGGGGCATCTTTTTTTCCATGTTGACCTTGGCCATGTCAATGGTGGGCTATGGCATTTTGGTCAAGACAGAGAGTTTGGGTGGATCCGACGGATTTAATTTAGGGCGCGTCACCTTGTTTGGGCAAAATTTGGCTGACGCGTGGGTCGGTTATGTGCTCTACGCTATGTTTGCATGTTTAGCGTGTGTGATGGCTTATATCTGCCGCATTTATTTTGACTCCACCAGAGGTTTGATCACACAAGCAATTCGTGAAAATGAATTGCGCGTCGAATATCTGGGCGGATCTGTGCGTCACACTATGGCGATAAATTTTTTGATTGCTGCATTCTTAGGAGGATGTGGCGGTGCGATGGCAGTCATGGCTTTGGGGCATATCGACCCCACTTTCAGTTATTGGACAACGTCCGGTGAATTTGTTTTTGTCGCGATCTTGGCTGGCACACAGAGTGTGGTCGCGATCATGTTGTCTTCTTTAATCTTGGAAGCCGTGCGCTCTTTCTCTAGCGCTTACTTTCCAAACACTTGGCAACTGTCCTTAGGCATTTTCTTGTTGGTGGTGATTCGTTTTCTACCGCATGGTTTGGGTTCACTGTGGACGCGTTCAACCACTAAGGAGCCGTCATGACCAGCATGCCACTGCTTAGCGCAAAAAATTTACAAAAACAATTTGGCGCAGTTGTTGCGGCTCAAGATATCTGCGTAGATATCCAATCAGGTGAGCGTGTGAGTCTCATTGGAAGCAATGGCGCAGGCAAAACGACGTTTGTCAACATGATTACCGGCTATCTCAAGCCAGACAGCGGTGTGATTGAATTGAATAACGCCAACATTACAGATCTTTCGCCAAGACAGATTACCCATTTAGGTGTGGCGCGTTCGTTTCAAATTCCACAGCTCTATCCCGCGTTGACAGTGATGGAGAACATGTTGGTCGCCATGGCTTGCCATGAAAACAAACTCTCGATGTGGCGCCCCTCCTCTAACAAAGAACATCTAGAACGTGGCGCGGATCTTCTCAATCGATTTTGCCTGTCCCAGCACAGCCAAAGACGCGTGAAAGAGCTGCCAGGTGGCGTTCGTAAATTGCTAGACATTGCTTTAGCCATGACGGGTTCTCCCAAGCTCTTGTTGCTAGACGAACCCACCAGCGGCGTCTCTGCAGAAGAAAAATTTCCGATGATGGACACTATCATGCGTGTACTTGGCAACGAACCGCTGACTGCCTTGTTTGTTGAGCACGATATGGACATCGTGCGTAGATATGCTGACCGTGTGATTGCTTTTTATAGCGGTCGCATCATTGCTGATTCCACGCCGGATCTTGCCTTAGCCAATGACGACGTGCGACGTTATGTGACGGGCGAGTTAAGACAGGAACCTAGCCATGCTTGAGGTGAAAGACCTGTATGTCAGCATCGAGTCGGTTCAAGTATTACGCGGCCTGAGCCTGACACTCGGTAACGGTGCAATGTCTGGGCTAGTCGGTCGCAACGGGGCTGGCAAAACCAGCTTCATGCGCAGTGTGATGGGCCATTTAACCCCAAGCTCTGGAAACATGGTGTTTAACGGGGAAGACTTAACCAAGTTACCACCTGAAGCGCGCGCTTCTCTTGGAATTGGCTATATGCCCGAGGACAGAGGCTTAGTACCCGAATTGACAGTTGAAGAAAATATTTTGATTCCATTGTGGGTNNTAAGCTCAAACTTCAAGACAGACTGGACTTCGTCTACGGTGTTTTGCCAGAGGTACAAGCGATGTCAACACGCAAAGCCTTGTTACTTTCTGGCGGTCAGCAAAAACTAGTCGCTTTAGCCCGAGCTTTGGCAATTGGAACAAAACTCTTGCTTTTAGACGAACCTTTTGAAGGTGTGGCTCCAGCCTTATCTATGCGTTTAAGTGACGTTATCAGCGGCCTAAGAGGCATGGATTTATCTGTTTTGATAGCGCAATCTGACCTGAACCATTCCAGCAGCTTGGTGTCTCAAGAAGTAGTGATTGAACGCGGCGCCAACGTGGCTTAAACCGATAGATGT
>DDYJ01000158.1:0-1956 GCA_002347905.1 Comamonadaceae bacterium UBA2237
CAGTTCTATCCCGCAGTGATGTTTAGCCATGCTCGGTTTACCTACACGGAAGTGGCTGCCATATTGGCTAATACGCGTGGACAAGAGGCCGCACGCAGAAAAGATCGGGTCAATGACTTGATCCATTTGCATGACGTGTATGGCGCTTTATTGCAAGCGCGCAAAGCCCGAGGCGCAATCGATTTCGAAACGACTGAAACACAAATTGTGTGCGATGACAGTGGAAGGATCGAAAAAATCATTCCACGGGTTCGTAACGACGCGCACAAGCTAATCGAAGAAGCCATGCTCGCTGCCAACGTATGCAGCGCAGACTTCATTTTGCAGAGCAAAAATTCCGGCTTGTTCCGCGTCCATGAAGGCCCGACCCCTGAGAAAAAAGAGACGCTGCGCAATTACTTGAAGGCAACGGGCATTGGAATGAATATTTCCGATAACCCCAAGCCTGCTGAGTTTCAAGCCATTGCAGAGGCGACAAAAGAGCGTCCCGACGCTTTGCAAATTCATTCCATGTTGCTGCGCTCCATGCAACAAGCCATTTACACGCCCATTAACAGTGGTCATTTCGGGCTGGCCTTTGAGGCCTATACGCACTTCACCAGTCCTATTCGCCGTTACCCCGATTTATTGGTGCATCGGGTGATCAAAGCCATTTTGGAAAAGCGACGCTACCAACTACCAACACTTCCAACACCCGGAGAGGCGCACGCAAAATTGGCGCGTCGTTTGGCGTCTAAAGTGCGTCCCCCAGAAAGAACAACCGTTGTGAAAGTTAAAACAACGGCTGACCAACAAGCTTGGGAAGCGGCAGGCTTGCATTGCAGCGCAAATGAGCGCCGAGCAGACGAGGCCAGTAGAGATGTGGAAGCTTGGTTGAAGTGCAAATACATGCGCGAACATTTAGGCGAAGAGTACAGCGGTGTGGTGTCTTCTGCGACAGGATTTGGTTTGTTCGTCACGTTAGATGCCATGTATGTGGAGGGGCTGGTCCACATCACGGAGTTGGGCGGTGAATACTTCCGATTCGATGAAGCAAGGCAAGAGTTACGCGGAGAGCGTTCTGGTATCCGTTATGCCATTGGAACGCGGGTGCAGGTGCAGGTCAGCCGTGTGGATTTGGACGGTCGTAAGATCGACTTTAGACTTGTGAGAGATGATGAGGAATTAACGGCGCGTTTTGGAAAAGATAAAACCGAAGCTGGTGCGACCAAGTTCAAATCTACTGCAAAAAAACCTTTTGTCAGAGACGCCGAAAAATCCACCAAGTTGCGTGGCATCACTAAGTCCAAGGGTAAGTTAGGCGCGAAAAATAGCACCGGACCCAAAAACAGAAAGCCTAAAAAGTAATCACTTCAGCCGCTGGTAATCAAAGCCCTGCATATCTATTTCTGCGCGGTGCTGTGACACCATGTCGGCAAGAGCTTTCGCACTTCCGCATGAAAGCGCCCAGCCACTGGAGCCGTGGCCTAAGTTAAGCCATACGCCTTTGACGCCACTGGGCCCCACCAAAGGAGGGCCATCGGGCAGCATAGGGCGAGAGCCTTTCCATATTTGCACATTTTCTTGTGTACGTGCTGCGCCAGGAAACCAATCATTTAGTACATCGAATAAAGTCTTAATGCTTTGTTCACTAGGTTTTTTGGGATCGCCGCCAATTTCAGCGGAGCCTGAAACACGCACGCGCTGACCTAAGCGCGTGATGGAAATTTTGTAGCGCTCGTCCATGACGCCGCTGCGAGGGGCGTCTAAGGGTTCGCGAACCGCAGCGCTGATGGAGTAGCCATGCACGCCCATTAATGGAATTTTTATTCCAAGTGGCTTGAGCAGTTCTGCACTGGCAAGTCCAGTGCAGGCGATAACAGCATCAAATCTGCTTCCTTTGTCTTGCGCCGATAGCCGGATCGTGTGGGGTTGATCTGGTAAGAGATTTTGAACGTTAGCGTTGAGTTCGAATTC
>DDYJ01000158.1:1999-4411 GCA_002347905.1 Comamonadaceae bacterium UBA2237
AAGTAGAGCGCTTCTAAAAGTTGCGTTTCAGTTGTGTTGAGGGCGGGTTCGATCTCGCAGGCCTCCTTGGGCGAGAGAACTTTCAAATCCATTCCTTCTGCGCGCATCAGTTCAATCGAGGCTTGCAGCAATTTACGTTCTCGCTCTCCGCGCAACAACACCATATAGCCCTGTGACCGGTCATGGTTGAGATGCAAACGTTTGGTGAGTTCGTGCAACCTTTGTTGGCTGTACTGAGAGAGATTCAATAGGTTTTTGCGATTGCGTTTAAAAGTGTTGCTATCGCAAGCGCGCCACCATTTGGAGAGCCACGCCACTTCTTTCAGGCCCACTCCAGATATGCGAACAGGGGCATTCTTCCTGCCCAATTGTGAAAGTACATACCATGCCATGCCTGGTTTTGCCCAAGGGGTGACATAGCCCGGAGAAATCACACCTGCATTTGCAAAGCTGCATTCTTGTGCGACAGAACTGTTGCGCTCAAACACCTTGACCTCATGGCCTTGCAAGGCAAGTTCGTAGGCGGTGGTGATTCCCACCACGCCTGCACCGATCACGGCGATTTTCATGGGTATTGTTCTCGTTAAGTATGTTAGAATTTGATAGTTTTGTGGAGTTAAGCGGCGTTAAAACGTGCTCTTCATAAAACTAATTCGCAAATCAGTTCATTCAAGGTGTTTCTATTAGTACTCTTTTTAGAGAACTTGTAGCAATCAAGAACTGCATTTTAGACCTAACCTTTGGAGTACATCTATGTCAGTCACCATGCGCGAAATGCTAGAAGCCGGCGTCCACTTCGGACACCAAACACGTTTCTGGAACCCAAAAATGTCACCGTTCATTTTTGGCCATCGCAACAAAATTCACATCATCAACTTGGAAAAATCGTTACCGATGTTCCAAGAGGCTGCAAAGTTTGCCAAGCAGCTGTCCGCCAACCGCGGCACCATCTTGATGGTTGGTACCAAGCGCCAATCCCGCGAAATCGTTGCTGCCGAAGCTCAGCGTGCTGGCGTTCCTTATGTCGACCAGCGTTGGTTGGGCGGCATGTTGACCAACTTCAAAACAGTCAAGACATCCATCAAACGCTTGAAGGATATGAAAATCCAGCAAGAAGCTGGCCTAGACGCTTTGTCTAAAAAAGAACAATTGATGTTCCAGCGTGAAATCGAAAAACTCGAAAAAGACATTGGCGGTATCCAAGACATGGCTACATTGCCAGACGCTATTTTTGTGATCGACGTCGGTTATCACAAAATTGCGATTCTTGAAGCCAAAAAATTAGGCATCCCATTAATTGGTGTTGTGGACTCCAACCACTCACCCGAAGGCATTGACTACATCATCCCAGGTAATGACGACTCATCCAAAGCTGTGACTTTGTACGCGCGTGGCATTGCTGACGCGATTTTGGAAGGCCGTGCCAATGCCGTGAACGACGTTGTCAAAGCGGTTGCAGCCGAGGGGGCTGACGAATTTGTCGAAGTGGCAGAGTAACCAAGAGCTTGATTTTTAAAAGGGGCTCACGTTAGCCCCTTTTTCACAACTGAAATCCAATACACAAACATTTGATACGGAGAAATACATGGCTGCAATTACCGCAAGCATGGTGGCTGAATTAAGGGGCAAAACTGATGCGCCCATGATGGAATGCAAAAAAGCGCTGACCGAGGCCGATGGCGATATGGCCAAAGCCGAAGAGTTGTTGCGCGTCAAACTCGGAAGTAAAGCGGGCAAGGCTTCTAGCCGTGTTACGGCTGAAGGCGTTATCACTAGTTTTCTTGCAGGCAACAAAGGTGCTTTGCTTGAAGTCAACTGTGAAACTGACTTTGTTACCAAGAACGACAGTTTCTTGGCCATGGCCCAAGCTGCTGCCAAATTGATCGTTGAACACAATCCTGCCAACGTAGATGCGATGGGTGCTTTGGCTTATAGCCAAGATGGTTTCGGTCCAACGCTGGAGGATGTGCGCAAAGGTTTGATTGGAAAGATCGGTGAGAACATGAGCTTCCGTCGTTTCAAGCGTTACGAAGGTGCTAATTCTTTAAGCGCTTACTTGCATGGAACGCGTATCGGTGTTGTGGTCGAGTTCGAAGGTGCAGAAGCTGCCGCGAAAGACGTTGCAATGCACGTCGCCGCCATGAAGCCAGTCTCGTTGACTAGCGCTGACGTTCCTGCTGAACTTATCGAAAAAGAGCGTTCAGTAGCCACTGCCAAAGCCGCAGAATCAGGCAAGCCTGCTGACATTGCGACCAAGATGATCGAAGGTTCGGTGCAGAAATACCTCAAAGAAGTGTCTTTGTTTAACCAGCCTTTTGTAAAGAACGATAAACAAACCGTTGAGCAAATGCTCAAGTCCACCAACACATCTGTGAAATCTTTCACCCTCTATGTGGTGGGCGAGGGAATTGA
>DDYJ01000158.1:4417-5021 GCA_002347905.1 Comamonadaceae bacterium UBA2237
AAGGGGGCAGAGGCCCCCTTTTTTACATCTTGATTAACTACAACATCTTCTACGCACCTAGGATTTTTTATGACCCAACCCCAACCGGCTTATAAACGTATCTTGCTTAAACTCTCAGGCGAAGCATTGATGGGGGATGACGCTTTTGGTATCAACCGAGCCACGATTGTGCGCATCGTGGGAGAGGTGTCTGAGGTCATTAATTTAGGCGTTGAGGTGGCGATTGTGATTGGTGGCGGCAACATCTTTAGAGGTGTTGCGGGCGGTGCAGTGGGCATGGATCGCGCTACGGCTGATTACATGGGAATGTTGGCGACCGTCATGAATTCATTGGCATTGGCAGACACAATGAATAAGGCGGGCTCAACTGCACGCGTTATGTCTGCAATTGCTATTGACCAAGTGGTAGAGCCTTATGTCCGTCCTAAAGCTTTGCAATATCTAGAAGAAGGCAAGGTGGTTATTTTTGCTGCGGGCACTGGGAACCCATTTTTCACAACTGACACGGCTGCTGCGTTGCGTGGCGCTGAGATAGGCGCTGAGATAGTTTTGAAAGCCACCAAGGTCGATGGCGTGTACACCGCAGATCCTAAAAAAGACCCTG
>DDYJ01000158.1:5031-13558 GCA_002347905.1 Comamonadaceae bacterium UBA2237
CGCGATCAAAAGTTGCCTATCAAGGTGTTTTCTATCTTCAAAAATGGTGCGCTTCGGCGCGTAGTGCTGGGTGAAGACGAAGGCACATTGGTCCACGTCTAAATCAAATTTGCATCAGGAGTAAGTGATGACCATTGCAGACATTAAAAAAACGGCTGAATCCAAAATGGATATGTCGATCGCCTCTTTTTCCAACAATCTCACCAAAATCCGTACGGGCCGAGCAAGCCCCGCCTTGTTAGATAACGTACAAGTTGACTACTACGGTGCCATGGTGCCTTTGAGCCAAGTGGCTAATGTGTCGTTGTTAGATGCGCGAACCGTGAGCGTGCAACCCTGGGAAAAATCCATGGCGGCCAAAATTGAGAAAGCGATTCGTGACAGCGATTTAGGTCTCAATCCATCTTCTATGGGCGAATTGATACGCGTACCCATGCCTCCCATGTCGGAAGAGCGTCGCAAAGAATTGACCAAAGTGGTCCGCACCGAAGGCGAAAACGCAAAAATTGCAGTGCGTAATTTACGCCGTGATGCCAATGAAGCCGTGAAGAAATTGGTTAAAGAAAAACTCGCTTCTGAAGATGAACAAAAACGTGCGGAAGCTGATATTCAAAAAGTGACTGACAAACACATTGCAGATATCGATAAAGTTGTTGCGAGCAAAGAACAAGAAATCATGGCGGTCTAAGACTAGACTGCATGCTAAAGCTTCGCATCATCACCGCATTGGTTTTATTGGCAGTTTTTTTGCCAGCATTCTTTGCTAGTTCCGCTGAGCCACTGGCTTGGTTAACTTTGGTGTTGATAGCCGCGGGTGCATGGGAGTGGGGCCGTTTGATGGGTTTGAGTACGTTGCGGTCTTTCGGGCTTGGTTTCCTGTGTGTCGTGCTTTGCTTAGGCTCTTGGAAGTTGTTTGAGTTGCCCCTACACACAACGCCCAATGTATGGGCATGTGCCGGTGCCCTCTGGGTATTGGTAGGTGCATGGATGTTACGTGGCGGAATCGCTGCTTGGAGTTCTGTTCACATTGCCACTAAATTAATAGGCGGAACGCTTGCGCTATGGCTCTGTTGGTTAGCCATTTTTCAAGCCAAGCGTGTGGGTATCAACTACATGCTGTCTATTTTTGTGTTGGTTTGGATAGCGGATATCGCCGCATACTTTGCGGGCCGAGCATTTGGTCTTAGAAAGTTAGCGCCTAGTTTGAGTCCTAGCAAAAGCTGGGAGGGGGTGTGGGGTGGTATTTGCGCAGTCTGGATTTTGGCTTTTTCTTGGGTGTGGGCTGATCAAATGGCTATGTTCGACAGCCCCAGCATTTACAGTTTGTTGTATGCCCACGGGTGGGTTTATTTTTTTGTTTCGGTCACTTTTTTGACGGCTATGAGTGTTGTGGGCGACTTGGTGGAATCCATGGTCAAGCGTACTGCTGGCGTGAAGGACAGCAGTCAATTGCTGCCGGGACATGGCGGTGTGCTGGATCGTGTAGATGCTTTGTTACCTACATTGCCCTTGGCGATGATGTTGTCTCAATCTGTTCTATGAATTCGTTGAAAAACGCCCAAAAGCAGCGCATCACTATTTTGGGATCTACTGGATCCATAGGCGTGAATACGCTGGATGTCATTGCACGGCATCCTGATCGGTTTGAAGTGTTTGCTTTGACAGGCGCCAAGCAGGTTGACCTGATGTTGCAGCAATGCTTGCAATTTAAGCCATCGATGGTGGTCATGGCCCACACAGACGCTGCTCAGCAATTGCAAGAAAAATTGGACGCACATGGCGGGCTTGGTATCAGGGTGCAATCTGGTGCTAAAGCCATAGAAGATGTTGCATCTCATCCGCAAGTCGATAGCGTGATGGCAGCCATTGTTGGCGCAGCCGGGCTCAAGGCATGCATTGCCGCAGCACTTTCTGGCAAGCGTTTGTTGCTAGCAAATAAAGAAGCTTTGGTGGTGGGCGCAGATGTGTTTTTGAAAGCAGTCCAACAAGGTGGCGCCACACTCATACCTATCGACAGTGAACACTCCGCTATCTTTCAGTCTTTGCCAGATGACGCAAGCACTTGGGAAACAAGGGTTGAGAAAATTATTCTCACTGCTTCGGGCGGTCCGTTTCGCAGACGCGATGTCAAAAGCCTCAAAGATGTTACGCCTGAGGAAGCCTGTGCCCATCCCAATTGGGTCATGGGCCGCAAGATTTCCGTCGACTCAGCCACCATGATGAACAAAGCGCTGGAGGTTATCGAGGCGCGGTATTTATTCGGATTACCACCCGAGCGGCTAGAAGTGGTGATCCACCCACAAAGCGTGATCCACTCGATGGTTCAGTACCGAGACACGTCGGTGGTGGCTCAACTGGGTACGCCCGATATGCGCGTGCCAATTGCTTATGGCCTGAGTTGGCCGGAGCGAATGGCGTCCGGTGCCCAAGCTCTGAATTTCCAAAGTTTGGCAGACATGAGTTTTGAATCTTTGGACGACCATGGCCACCGTGAGCGTTTTGCGGGGCTTGGATTGGCATGGGACGCCTTGCGTGCGCCTCTAGGTACAACGGCTGTTCTCAACGCTGCCAATGAAGTGGCTGTAGAAGCTTTTTTATCAAAACGCATTCGCTTTGATCAGATTCACCATGTCAATGCACATTGCCTCAGCACGCAAGTGGTGTCTGATATGACCACCATAGAAGAACTTTTGGCTTTGGATGAAAAGACCCGCCTTTTGGCCGAAGCGTGTGTGCGTAAATGGTCTGTCGGATGACCCTTTTTAATGGGGTTTTCGCCTGTGGCTGTGTTGTATCATGAACCTTTGTGACTCTTGGCTCATTTGCTCCCCATAAAATTCCCTCACGGGTCGCTTAATCCTCCGTTCATGAATCCTTCTTTTTACCGATTTCATCGCTCTACCGTGTCCAAAATTTTGGTCGGTTGTGTCGCGTCTGTTTTTGCTTTTCATGCATGGGCCGCTGACCCTTTTAAAGTTGGCGATATCCGTGTCGAGGGTCTGCAACGTGTGGAACCTGGAACAGTGTTCGCCTCCATTGCCTTGCGCGTGGGCGACGACTACAACGACGAAAAAGGCGCTGCCGCTATTCGCAGTTTGTTTGCCTTAGGTCTTTTCAAAGATGTGCGTATCGAAGTCAGTGGCAATGTGTTGGTTTTGATCGTTGAGGAGCGCCCCAATATTGCGCAAGTCGATTTCATTGGCACCAAGGAATTTGACAAAGACGTGTTGCGCAAGGCTTTGCGTGATATCGGATTGGCTGAGGGCCGTCCTTTTGATAAAGCCTTGGCAGATCGCGCTGAACAAGAATTGAAGCGCCAATATGTCAACCGCAGTCTGTACGGCGCTGAAATCATCACCACCATCACACCTACAGAGCGAAATCGCGTTAATTTGTCTTTCACCGTGATTGAGGGCGATCTAGCCAAAATCAAAGAAATGCGCATTGTGGGAAACAAAACTTTCTCAGAATCCACCTTGTTAGACCAACTAGACCAAAACACTGGCAATTGGTTGAGTTGGTATACCAAAACGGATAGATATTCGCGCACCAAACTCAATGCTGACTTGGAAACGCTGCGCGCTTGGTACCTGTCGAGAGGTTTTCTGGAGTTTCGTGTGGACTCGACGCAAGTAGCTATATCCCCAAACAAGCAAGACATCAGCATCACCTTGAACATCATAGAAGGTGATCGCTTTGTGGTGTCTGAGGTGGCCTTGGAAGGTTATTTCCTTGGCAAAGACGATGAATTCAAATCCTTGATTCAAATTAAGACTGGCAAACCCTACAACGCAGACGATGTTGCCAAGACCACGAAGGCGTTTAACGACTATTTTGGAAATTTTGGATTTGCTTTTGCGCGCACCGAAGTGCGTCCTGAAATTGACCGCTCGACTAATCTAGTGAAATTGGTGTTGGTCGCAGACCCTTCACGCCGAGCTTATGTCAGACGCATCAATATTTTGGGCAATAACCGCACGCGTGACCAAATCGTGCGTCGTGAATTTCGCCAAATGGAGTCGGCTTGGTATGACGCCGACAAGATCAAGCTCTCCAAAGACCGAGTGAACCGTTTGGGATATTTCAAAGATGTAGAAATTGATACCCAAGAGGTGCCCTCCACGATGGACCAGGTAGACCTGAATGTCAACGTGGTCGAAAAGCCAACGGGTATGCTGACTTTGGGTGCGGGTTTTTCTAGTGCAGAAAAAGTAACGCTGAGTTTCGGTATTCAACAAGACAATATTTTTGGCTCAGGCCAAAACCTAGGTGTGCAAATCAGTACCAGCAAGTACAACACCTATTACGTTGTGAGTACGACCGATCCTTACTTCACCGAAGACGGCGTTTCAAGGTCTTTTTCCTTTTCGCACCGATCAAGCAAACCTTATGTGGAGCAGGGCGGAGATTACCGATTGATTTCGGAATCTGTGGCACTGAACTTTGGTATTCCATTTAGTGAATTAGACCGGGTGTTCACCGGCGTAGGCATTGAGCAAACTGAAATCGTGCCTGGTACAAATCTGCCAGCTTCGTATTTAGCCTATGCCAATACCTTCGGTTACACCACCAAAACTGTCCCCTTGTCAGTAGGTTGGGCCCGTGACGGACGCGATAGCTATTTGAACCCGTCCTCTGGCAAATACATGCGCGCCAACAGTGACATGGGTGTTGTTGGAGATACGCGCTACATCAGAATGGGCACGCAGTACCAACAGTATGTGCCTCTGACCAAGCAATACACATTTGCCTTCAATGCTGATTTCGGTTTGGGTAAAGGATTGCAAAACCAGCCATATCCAATATTTAAGAATTACTACTCTGGTGGTTTAGGTTCTGTCAGAGGCTTCGAGCAAGGTACTTTGGGCCCACGCGACATATCCGGTATCGTGGTCGGTGGCCCCAAGAAAGTCACTATTAACAGCGAATTCTTAATGCCGTTTCCTGGGGCTGGAAACGATAGAACGCTTCGCCTCTATGGTTTCTACGACATGGGTAACGTATTCGGTGAGCACGATACGATTCAAGTTAGTCAGTTCAGAAGTTCTCTAGGCGCCGGCTTGAGTTGGGTATCCCCCATGGGCCCATTACGCTTTGCATGGGCCAAACCGGTGCGCAGCTTCACTGGCGATAGAATACAAAGATTGCAATTCCAAATCGGGACATCATTCTGATGAAAAAGTTTTTAAGTTTTCTTCTCGTAACCGCCATGTTGGGCGTGGCTTCCGTCAGCGCTGCCGCTCAGGAAATCCGTATCGGCTTTATCAATACTGACCGCATTTTCAAAGAAGCCAATACAGCCAAACAGGCGCAGACCAAGTTGGAACAAGAATTCTCCAAGCGTGAAAAAGAGCTCAACGACTTTGGCGCCAACCTCAAAACCGCTGTTGAAAAGTTTGAGCGTGAAGCGCCCACCTTGTCAGAGTCACAACGCTTGGCTCGCCAAAAACAGTTGGGTGAGCAAGACCGTGAATTTCAGCGTAAGCGTCGTGAATTTCAAGAGGAATTGAATGCACGCAAAAACGAAGAATTTCAACTGGTGCTTGAGCGCGCTAACCGCGTGATCAAACAAGTGGCGGAATCTGAAAAATACGACCTAGTTTTGCAAGAGGCTGTCTATATCAACCCCAAGCATGACATCACCGACAAGGTGTTAAAGGTTATCAACGCCGCGAAGTAAGCAGCCTTGGCAATTCGTCTTGGCCAACTGGTTGAACAACTCGGCGGCAGCCTTCACGGCGACCCAGACTTTCTCGTACAAAAAATAAGCCCGCTAGAGACAGCAAAGCCAAGCTCTCTAGCCTTCCTAAGCAATCCCCTCTACCGCGCTCAGCTTGCCACCACCCAAGCTGGTTGCGTCATCGTGTCACCCGAGATGCGCGCATTGGTTCGGGTGGGGGCGGCATGCATTGTGTCGCCCAACCCGTACTTGTATTTCGCCAAGGTGACCCAGTTGTGGAAACAACACCTGTCTGCTGAAGACGATCAACCCTTGGTGCATCCCAGCGCAGTGGTGCATCCCAAAGCCTTCGTTCACCCCTCCGCTCGCATTGGCCCATTGTGTGTCATTGAAAAGGGCGCCCGCATTGGAGCTGGTTCTTGGTTGAAAGCGCACGTTACGCTTGGCGCGGATTGCTCACTCGGTGACCATTGCATCTTGCACGCTGGCGTGGTAATTGGTGCAGATGGTTTCGGCTTTGCCCCTGTTGAGGGGCGCTGGGAGAAGATTGAGCAACTTGGAGCCGTTCGAATTGGTAACCATGTCGAAATCGGCGCTAACTCTTGCGTTGACCGAGGCGCTTTGGAAGATACGGTGATTGACGATGGTGTCAAGCTGGATAACTTGGTACAAATTGGCCACAACGTGCAAGTCGGCGCCCATACGGCTATGGCAGGGTGCGTCGGCGTTGCCGGTAGCGCCGTGATTGGTGAGCATTGCACCTTGGGCGGTGGCGCGATTGTGTTGGGACACCTGACATTGGGCGATGGCGTCCACATCTCTGCAGCCTCCGTGGTCATGCGTTCTATCCACAAACCTGGCAACTACAGCGGCGTATTTCCTATCGACGACAATGCCTCTTGGGAGAAGAATGCCGCTACCTTGAAGCAATTGCACGGTTTGCGTGACCGTATCCGATCGCTAGAAACCGCTTTTGAAAGCTCCAAAAAATGACCTTAGATATCCACCAAATCTTAAAAATGTTGCCGCATCGCTACCCCATTTTGTTGGTGGACAGGGTGCTGGAGATTGACAAGGGCAAATCGATCAAAGCCATCAAAAATGTGTCTATCAACGAGCCTTTTTTTTTGGGCCATTTTCCGCACCGTCCCGTTATGCCGGGCGTGTTGATTTTGGAGGCCTTGGCGCAAGCTGCTGCGATTCTTGCTTTCGATATGTTGGGGCAAGTCCCAGATGAAAAAACGGTTTATTACTTTGCTGGCATCGATGGTGCGCGCTTTAAGCGTCCCGTGGAGCCGGGTGACCAACTGACTTTAGAAGTCTCACTGGATCGTCACAAGTCTGGCATTTTCAAATTCAATGCCTGTGCCAAAGTCGGCGAAGACATCGCCACCGAGGCAAGCTTGATGTGCACTATGCGCACGATTGCTTAAAAACGGTCGCAGCAAGATGAGTTTGATTCACTCGACGGCCTTAGTAGACACCCAGGCACAGTTGGATGCCTCGGTGCAAGTAGGCCCCTACAGCATCATTGGCCCGCACGTCAAAGTTGCCGCTGGCACGACCATTGGCGCGCATTGCGTGATCCAAGGCCACACCACCATCGGCAAAGACAACCGTATTTTCCAATTCAATTCTTTGGGCGCCATTCCCCAAGATAAAAAATACAACGGCGAGCCTTGCGAATTGGTCATTGGTGACCGCAATACCATTCGCGAGTTTTGCACTTTCAATATCGGCTCACCCGGTGATGTCGGCGTGACCCGTGTGGGCAACGACAACTGGATCATGGCCTATGTGCATTTGGCGCACGACTGCCAAGTGGGCAACCAAACCATTTTTGCCAACAGTGCCCAACTTGCAGGACATGTGCACGTGGGCGATTGGGCCATATTGGGTGGGTTTACCGTAGTACACCAGTTTGTGCGTATAGGCGCCCACAGTTTTACGGCAATGCACTCTTTGTTGCTGGCCGATTTGCCGCCTTTTGTGATGTGCCANNACCAGCGCAAGCCCGCGCCATGAACTTTGAAGGCCTGCGCCGCCGCGGTTTCAGCCCCGAGCGCTTGACCGCGGTCAAGGCCATGCACAAGGCCTTGTACCGCGACGACTTGACGCTCGACAAAGCCAAAGCGCAAATTGCCCAAATNNCCGCCTTTTGTGATGTGCCAAGGCCAACCTGCTGAGGCGCGCTCTATGAACTTCGAGGGCTTGCGGCGCAGAGGCTTCTCGCCTGAGCGCATCAGTGCTGTCAAGGCCATGCACAAATTTCTTTACCGTGATGATCTAACCCTCGACAAAGCCAAAGAGCAAATCGCTCAACTCGTTAAAGAGAAGCCCGAGTCTGCCCCCGACGTGGCGATGATGCTCGACTTCCTAGACCACACCTCTGCCCAACGCGGAATCATTCGCTGATTGTTTGGCCATGACCCAGCCAACAACGTTCGCAATGGTGGCAGGCGAGGCCTCTGGCGATATGTTGGCGGCCATGTTGTTGCAAGGCTTGGTGCAAAGATGGCCGCAACTCTCCTCTGAGGGCATTGGCGGTTCCGCCATGGCAAACCATGGTTTCAAACCTCTCTGGGGCTATGAAAAACTAGCGGTTCGCGGCTATGTGGAAGTATTCAAACACTATTGGGAAATTGTTGGTATTCGCCGTCAACTCAAAGAACGGTGGACTCGAAATCCTCCCAGCGTATTTATAGGCATAGACGCACCTGACTTCAATCTGGATTTAGCCAAACACCTCAAGGCGCAAGGCGTTCCCACCATCCACTACGTGTGCCCATCGATCTGGGCGTGGCGACCAGAGCGGGTCGAGACGATTCGCCAAAGCGTGGACCATGT
>DDYJ01000198.1:0-4080 GCA_002347905.1 Comamonadaceae bacterium UBA2237
ACGGGTTTACCTTGGCGACGAATTTCAAAATGCAACTTCACCTGATCGGCATCGCTATTGCCCATCTCGGCAATTTTTTGACCGCGTTTAATCGCTTGGTCTTCTTTCACCAACAAACTTTGGTTATGCGCATAGGCAGTTAAGTAAGTGTTGTTATGTTTGATGATGACCAAGTTTCCGTAGCCACGCAAACCTGAGCCTGCATACACCACCTTGCCGTCTGCAGCAGCTAGAACAGGGTCGCCCGCTTTACCAGCGATGTCGACTCCTTTGTTCTTCACCTCATCAAATCCGGCTAAAACATTGCCGCGGGTTGGCCATTGAAAAGAAATCGCCTCTTCCGCTGCATCAGCCGTTGTCAAGTTGTTTGCAGGGGGAGCAGAGTTAGTCGCTGACGCTACTGATACAGGCGGCTTCACCTTGGCGGCATTCGCAACAGGCGCTGGTGCACTGGCTGCATTAGTTGGCGCGGGACTCGTCACTACATTGGTCGATGTCACAGGTCGCACGACAACGCCTGATTCTTCTGGCGGGGCCACGCGTAAAACTTGGCCTGTTTCAATGAGATTAGGGTTCTCGATGTTGTTCCAGCGCGCAATGTCACGCCAGCTTTGTCCGTTGTCCATACCGATACGGATCAATGTGTCGCCTGACTTGACGCTGTAGTAGCCAGGTTTGCCAGCGTTGTCTGCACCAGCCACCATCTTGGCTGGCGTTTTGCTTGCATTGGGAGAGCGGTCTTCCACTGGCGCTGGGCGATTTTTATTGGCACAACCCGCTAGCACGCATGCGCTGAGCAAGGCCAACAACATCCAATGTCCAACAAGTCTCATGCACATCTCTCCTGCATCAAGCAATCCCCGATTTTAGAGGTACGAAGAGCACCGGCTCTAATAAGACTTGCTTTAATCCTTGCGCTGTCTTATCGATAACCACCAAGGCTTGCTGTCCTGATGCATCTTGCATAGGCGCCACTATTCGTCCGCCCATCGCCAGTTGGTCTATCCAGTTTTGTGGAATTGCTTCGCCCCCAGCAGCTGCAATGATGGCACTGTAAGGTGCCCCCTTNNNTCGTGCAATCCACGCAAGCGTTCGATGCTGTAGACCTCACGTGCCACCAATGACAAAACTGCGGCTTGGTAACCGCAGCCTGTGCCAATCTCCAAAACACGCCCCATCATTTGGCCTTGCACACCGGGCGCTTCTCTGAGCAACGCGATCATCCGTGCGACAACATTGGGTTTTGAAATAGTTTGCCCCAAACCTATAGGCAAACTTGTATCTTCATACGCTTGGTTGGCCAATGCGCTGTCGACGAAGCGATGCCGCTCGATGCGCCCCATGGCTTCCAGTACACCGGTGTCTTCAATGCCTTGTTGCGCTAACTTTTGCACCATGCGCGCTCGCACGGTTGAAGAATCTAATCCAAAACCTGTAGCGGTATTAGTCTGTACCGTTTTGGGCCTGGCTGGTTTGCTACCCGTATCAAGTTTGGCAGGAAAACTCGGCCGCTCTTTCATGCGAGGCGTCCGTTTAAACGCTGCCCCCATGTTGCCAGGCTGTCGTGTTCCGTTAAATCCACCTGCAATGGTGTGACCGAGCAATGGCCTTCAAAGGTTGCGTGGAAATCAGTGCCGTCGCTGTCATCTTTTGCGGGACCCGCGCTGCCAATCCAATACATCGTGTCCCCGCGAGGGCTGGTTTGGGTGATCACGCGCTCTGCTGCATGGCGCCGACCTAATCTAGTAACTTTTAATGGTTTGATTTGATCCATGGGTTTGTTGGGAATATTCACATTCAGCAGCCAAGGGGCGTTTCCAATCAATCCATTGGCAATCACATCTTGTACCAGCGCACGCGCTTTGGCTGCCGCTGCATCGATATGCGCCCAACCTTTTTCTACTTGCGAAAACGCAATCGACGGAATACCAAACAAATAGCCTTCCATCGCAGCACCCACCGTGCCCGAATAAATCGTGTCGTCGCCCATATTGGCGCCGTTGTTGATACCTGAGACCACCAAATCAGGTTTGTATCCCAGCAAACCAGTCAATGCGATATGTACACAATCTGCTGGTGTTCCATTGATATAGCGAAAACCGTTACTGGCTTGATGCACATACAAAGGCGAATGCAAGGTGAGCGCATTGGATTTAGCGCTGTTATTTTGTTCGGGTGCAACAACTTCGACACGGCCCAAATTTTTCAAGGCTTCATACAAAGCAACGATGCCTGTAGCCTGGTAACCATCGTCGTTAGAAATCAAAATATTCATGCAAACTTTCAGTGATATTCAATTGTAGGGTCAGCCCGTGACACTTCTAGTTGGACCTTCAAATCCCCTATCATCAACGTAAATCTTTAAAGGAGATATTTGTGCACGCATGGCTTTGTGAAAACCCGATCGGTGTAGATGCCCTCACTTGGAAATCGCTTCCCACACCTGAACCCAAATCAGGTGAAGTGCGCATTCGCATTGAAGCCGCAAGCTTGAACTTCCCCGATCTATTGATCGTGCAAAACAAATACCAAATGAAACCGCCCCTGCCCTTTGTGCCCGGCTCTGAATATGCAGGTGTGATCGAAGCTGTGGGCGAAGGCGTCATACATCTACAAGTTGGCCAAGCAGTTGCTTGCCTGAGTGGCACCGGTGGTTTTGGAACGCATACATTGGCGCCAGCCAAACTCTGCATGCCTTTGCCTGCCGGTTTTGGTTCGGTCGATGCAGCTGCCTTCATCATGACTTATGCCACCTCGCACCACGCCTTGTTAGACCGTGGTCAACTCAAAGCGGGTGAAACAGTGTTGGTGCTGGGTGCAGCGGGTGGCGTGGGAACTGCAGCCATCCAAATCGCAAAGGCCTCCGGTGCAAAAGTCATTGCTGCAGCGTCGACACAAGAAAAATGTAATCTATGCACAGCACAAGGCGCAGACGCAACGATCAACTACAGCCAAGACAATTTCCGTGAACGCATCAAAGAATTAACCGAAGGCAAAGGGCCTGATGTGATTTACGACCCTGTGGGTGGTGAATATGCGGAACCCGCATTCAGATCCATCGCATGGCGTGGGCGTTATTTGGTAGTGGGCTTTGCTGCAGGCCCTATTCCTGCATTGCCTTGGAATTTGGCATTACTTAAAGGCGCCTCTATCGTGGGTGTTTTTTGGGGCGATTTCTCGCGCCGTGAAAGCGCAGCCAATGCAGCCATGATGCAAGAGTTAGCGCAGTGGTACGGGCAAGGAAAAATCAAACCTGTGATTCACAAAACTATGCCTATGGCAGAGCTTAAACAGGCTTATGCAGAAATGGGTTCGCGCGGGGTGATGGGTAAATTGGTGATGGTTAATTAGTTTATTGAACTAGTTCAATAAACTTGATCACGCGAAAGTCTCAGCATCTTTGAACAAAGGGGCTTGTGAATCTTTGGCGGCCAATTTAGGTTCAAAGTTAATAGGCCAGTCAATTTTTAAATCTGGATCTGACCACAAGACACTGCGCTCGTGCTCTGGGTGGTAGTAGTCGGTAGTTTTATATAAAAATTCTGCTGACTCACTTAGCACCACAAAGCCATGGGCGAAACCTTCTGGCACCCACAATTGGCGTTTGTTCTCAGCGCTCAAATGCGTACCTACCCACTTGCCAAACTGCTTAGACGAGCGTCGCATGTCCAAGGCGACATCAAACACCTCACCATGGGTGACGCGCACCAACTTGCCCTGCGGATGTTGAATTTGATAGTGCAATCCACGCAACACCCCTTGGCTCGATTTGCTGTGGTTGTCCTGCACAAACTGCACATCTAAACCCGTAGCATGCAAAAAATCACGGCCATTGAAGCTCTCGAAAAAGAAACCACGCGCATCACCAAAAACCTGTGGCTCAAGAATTAAAACGCCGTCTAGCGCTGTAGGACTGACTTGATAAGGCATGTGGTTATTTCAGTAAATTTAAAAGGTATTGACCATAGCCGTTCTTTGCCAGTGGTGTTGCTAATTTTTGTAATGCAGCAGCATCAATCCATTGTTGCACGAAGGCGATTTCTTCTGGGCATGCCACCATCAAGCCTTGGCGTTTTTGCA
>DDYJ01000198.1:4105-15341 GCA_002347905.1 Comamonadaceae bacterium UBA2237
TCGACACCCAATTGCCCCATTTCTAAATAGCGTTTGTTGACATCTGTGATCTCTAACTCACCGCGATGCGAAGGTTTGACATTGGCGGCAATATCGCAAACCTGTTCGTCATAAAAATACAAGCCCGTCACAGCGTAATTGGATTTAGGTTGCTTAGGTTTTTCTTCAATTGATAAGACACGTTGGTTGTCATCAAATTCCACTACGCCATAACGCTCTGGGTCCGTCACATGGTAGGCAAATACGCTAGCTCCGTGTTCCCTAGCATTAGCAATTTGCAGTTGCTTGACTAGGTCATGGCCATAAAAAATGTTATCCCCCAGTACCAAAGCACTGGGTTGGTTGTTCACAAAATTTTTACCGATGATGAAAGCTTGCGCCAATCCATCTGGGCTAGGCTGCACCGCATATTCAATATGCATACCCCACTGACCTCCATCGCCCAATAAATCTTTAAAGCGAGGTGTGTCTTGCGGCGTTGAAATCACCAAGACCTCACGGATACCGCTGAGCATCAAAGTAGTCAGCGGGTAATAAATCATGGGCTTGTCATAGACCGGCATGAGTTGTTTACTCACCGCTTGCGTAACAGGGTAAAGGCGCGTACCTGAACCGCCTGCCAAGATGATGCCTTTACGTTGCTTAGTCATGTTTTTGCGACTTGAATGGGAATCTGGATGTAGATGTGATTATGACTAGAGGTGTAATAGCTTGACAGTTAGACGCATTTGCTTAGTTCAAGGCGTCTAGTATGGCATCCACTCCCAGTTGCCAGGCAGGCAACTCAACACCAAAGGTAGAACGTATTTTCTCTGTATTCAAACGTGAGTTGGCAGGACGTGGGGCTGGCAATGGATAGGCATGGGTTGGTATGGGCTCAATCGACTCAGGTTTGCAGGTTACATGCGCACCGCGTTTTAAAGCACCAGCGATGACATATTGCGCATAGGCATGCCATGTGGTTTCGCCAGAAGCCGCAAGGTGATAGGTTCCAAATCTTGCATCATCTTTTGCTGCTGGCGACATAGTATGCAACAAGTTAACAGTTACTTTCGCTAGTACATCAGAAGATGTAGGCGCTCCTACTTGATCTGCCACCACCCGCAAACCGTCCCGCTCTGAGGCCAATCGCAACATGGTTTTCAAAAAATTATTGCCATGCACACCTACTACCCAACTGGTTCGAAAAATCAAGTGTTTGCAGCAATGCTGACGCACTGCACACTCCCCCAACCATTTGCTTTGTCCGTAGACAGATAGAGGATTTGTTTGGTCGCTCTCTAACCATGGCCTATCGCCGGCACCATCAAATACATAGTCAGTTGAATAGTGCACCAACACAGCATTTACGGATTGCGCCAATTCAGCCAATATACCAACGGATTGGGCATTGACTTGCAAAGCAATAGTTTGTTCAGTCTGGGCTTTGTCGACCGCGGTGTATGCGGCAGCATTCACGATCACGTGGGGTTGGAATTTTTTAATAACGAGCAACAAGGTTTCTCGCAAAGCAAACGCATTAGAAAAATCGGCTTCGCCGCGATTAAGGGCTTTTACTTCACCAAGCGCTTTTAAAGCGCTTCCAAGCGTAAATCCGAGTTGGCCGTTTGCACCCAACAATAAAACACGGTATCTTGGAGGGGTAGCGGAAGACATTACTCACGCACCATAGTGCTTGTCTAGCCACTGCCGATATGCGCCACTGGTCACGCCTTCAACCCAAGTTTGGTGATCAAGATACCACTGCACCGTTTTACGAATACCTGTTTCAAAAGTTTCACGCGGCTTCCAACCTAGTTCACGCTCCATCTTGCTGGCATCCATCGCATAACGTCTGTCGTGTCCTGGGCGATCCTTCACATAGGTGATTTGATCTGCATAAGCTCTTCCATCTGAGCGGGGTTGTAATTCATCCAATATGGCGCACAGTGTGTTTACTACATCGAGGTTAGCTTTTTCATTCCAACCACCAATGTTGTAGCACTCACCCACTTTGCCAGCTTCTAATACACGCGCGATAGCACGGCAGTGGTCTTCTACATACAACCAGTCTCGCACTTGTTGACCATCACCATAAATGGGCAGAGGTTTTCCTGCCAAAGCATTCAATATGACCAATGGAATCAACTTCTCTGGAAAGTGGAAGGGGCCATAGTTGTTACTGCAATTAGTAGTTAGAACTGGCAAGCCATAGGTGTGGTGCCAAGCACGCACCAAATGGTCACTGGCAGCCTTGCTCGCAGAGTAAGGGCTGTTAGGTTCGTAAGGATTGGTTTCTTTAAAAGGTGCATCCGTTGCTGACAAAGTTCCATAGACCTCATCCGTGCTTACATGTAAGAACCTGAATGACTGTTGATTTACGTCTCCATCGCCATCTGGAAGCTTAGACCAATAAGCACGCACACTCTCTAGCAAGTTGAAAGTACCCAGTACATTCGTTTGAATAAATTCTCCAGGTCCATGGATCGAACGATCGACATGGCTCTCTGCCGCAAAGTTCAAAACGGCACGCGGTTGGTATTTAGTGAGCAACTCTGCTACCAATTCTCGGTCACCGATATCACCATGGACAAACACATGGCGCTTGTCATCCTTTAGGCTATCAAGATTGGCCAAGTTACCGGCATAAGTCAACTTGTCTAAATTGATCACAGTCTCACTAGATGAGGCTAACCAAGTATGAACAAAGTTGCTGCCAATAAAACCTGCACATCCAGTGACCAAAATTGTCATTTCGAATTCTCTGAATTTGCGCGACCATATTTGTCTTCGAATCGCACAATATCGTCTTCGCCCAAATAGGACCCCGATTGCACCTCAATCAAATGCAAAGGAACTTTGCCAGGGTTCTCTAGTGAATGGACGATACCAACGGGTATGTAGACCGATTGGTTTTCCGTGACCATGCGGTCTTCTTCACCAATTCGCACCAAGGCTGTTCCAGAAACCACGACCCAATGCTCGGCACGGTGGTGGTGCATTTGTACCGATAACTTGGCGCCTGGATTGACGGTAATGCGCTTGACCTGAAACCTCTCGCCATGATCTACCGAATCGTAAGAACCCCATGGACGGAAAACCTCACGGTGCAAATCGACTTCCGAGCGTTTTTGCGCCTTAAGTTGGTCCACCACTTTTTTCACATCTTGGGCTTTGTCTTTGTGCGCAACCAAGACAGCGTCCGATGTCTCCACAACCACTAAATCTTGCACACCAATGAGAGACACAAGTCTTCTATCGGCATGCACATAACTGTTGGTTGTGTCGTGCAAGATGACATCGCCTCTAACAGCGTTACCTTGTGCATCTTGGGGCAACACTTGCCACACTGCAGACCATGCGCCTACGTCGTTCCAACCAGCATCGAGAGGAACCACCACTGCTTTTTTGGTGCGCTCCATCACTGCATAGTCCACAGAGTCGGACGGGCATTTGGCAAACGCTTCTGCGTCCAGACGCACAAATTCAAAATCTTTTTTCGATGCCTCCCAAGCCGCTTGGCAAGCTGCATGCATCGCTGGGTTACAAGCTGCCAGTTCTTCTAAAAACACCGACGATTTGAACATGAACATGCCACTGTTCCATGTATAACCACCATCTTGGATATAGGCTTGCGCAGTTTCTAGATTAGGTTTCTCCACAAACTTTTCGACTGGCACCGCCCTTTCGGGGTTCAAAGTTTGCGCTGCTTTTACATAGCCATACCCAGTTTCCGCATGGGTTGGAACAATGCCAAATGTCACCATGCCACCAGCTTCAGCCGCTTGCATGCCTACTGCCACAGCTCGGTGAAACGCAGGCACATCTGCAAACACATGGTCAGAGGGCAAGACCAACAAAACTGGGTCATCTCCTTTTGCAACAGTGGCTAAAGCAGAAAAAGCAGCAGCAGCAATCGCAGGAGCCGTGTTACGCGCAACCGGCTCTAACAAAATATCGGCAGGTGTGACGCCCATCTCTCTGCATTGTTCTCCCACCAAAAACCGATGGTCTGCATTGGCCACAATGATCGGGTGAACAGGATGTTTGCCGTTAGTGCCCTCAAGGCGTTTCAATGTGAGCTGAAAAAGACTCAACGAGTCCGTCACCCCCAAAAACTGTTTAGGTCGCATCGACCGCGACAAAGGCCACAAGCGCGAACCACTTCCACCAGAAAGAATGACTGGGATCATGGTGCTTATCTGCCTATGCCGAAATAGCTAAACCCACGTTCGCGCATGCGAGCTGGTTCGAACAAGTTTCGACCGTCAAACACAACCGGATTTTTTAAAGCCTTTTT
This sequence comes from Comamonadaceae bacterium UBA2237, assembly GCA_002347905.1. GTDB lineage: Bacteria > Pseudomonadota > Gammaproteobacteria > Burkholderiales > Burkholderiaceae_C > Limnohabitans. The sequence continues at coordinate 8,385 of DDYJ01000198.1, forward strand.
GAGTGCATCAAAGTCAGGGGCTTTAAATTGACGCCATTCCGTCATGATGGCCAAAGCATCTGCACCAGACAGTGCAGCTTCTTTGGTTCCACACAGCATCAGGTCTGCGCGTGCGCCATAAATATGCTGTACCTCCTCCATCGCTGCGGGGTCATAGGCTTGCACTTTGGCACCTGCTTGCCACAAAGCCTCCATCAATATTCGGCTTGGCGCTTCGCGCATATCGTCGGTATTGGGTTTGAAAGACAAGCCCCATAGGGCAATAGTTTTGCCTTTGAGGTTGCCTTTGAAATACGTATTGATCTTGTCAAACAAAACGCGCTTTTGCTCATGGTTACGGGCTTCTACGGCCTCGAGCACTTTAGGCTGGAAGCCAAGTTGTTGCGCGGTATGCACCAAAGCGCTTACGTCTTTGGGAAAGCAACTGCCACCGTAACCTGCACCTGGATAAATGAAGTGATAACCAATACGCGAGTCACTGCCAATACCTTGGCGCACATCTTCAATATCCGCGCCTAAACGCTCGGCCAAATTAGCCATCTCGTTCATAAAGCTAATCTTTGTAGCCAACATGCAATTGGCTGCATACTTTGTGAGCTCTGCACTGCGAACCCCCATCACCAAAATTTTGTCGTGGTTGCGATTGAACGGCTCATACAACTCACGCAAGAGTTTTTCAGCGCGCGGACTGTCGGTGCCAATCACAATACGGTCAGGACGCTGGCAATCAACTACTGCGGCACCTTCCTTCAAAAACTCAGGGTTAGACACAACGTCGTATTCAAAATTAACGCCACGCTCTTTCAGCACCTGTGCAACCGCTTCTTTCACTTTGTCTGCTGTACCTACAGGTACGGTCGATTTATCAACAATCACTGCATAACCATTGATATGCTGAGCGATGGTTCTAGCGACTTTCAACACATGTTGCAAATCAGCACTTCCGTCTTCATTGGGCGGTGTGCCCACAGCAATGAATTGGATTTCGGATTGGGCGATGGCTTCGGCTGCATTAGAAGTAAATTGCAAACGGCCTTCCGCAAAGTTGGATTTGACCAAAGGCTCCAAACCAGGTTCAAAAATAGGAATTTCGCCCTTGCGTAAACGGGCTAACTTGGCTTCATCAATATCCACGCAAATCACTTGGTGACCAGCGTCAGCGAGAATTGCACCTTGCACCAAGCCCACATAACCAGTGCCAAAAACGGAAATTTTCATAATATTTAACCAATTTTTCTCGAATATGTCATTTTGACAGATTAATATTTCATGACTGTTACGCTCCATATGCATTACAGAATGCAAATCCGAGCTGATTTTTATCGAAGATATAGTTCCCAAAACAACTTAAAACCGCTCAAAACTCTATGAATGACGTTAAAAAAGCCGTATTTCCAGTAGCAGGCCTTGGCACCCGCTTTTTGCCAGCCACCAAAGCAAGTCCCAAGGAAATGCTGTGCATAGTCGATAAGCCCTTGATTCAATACGCGGTGGAAGAGGCTATTGAGGCAGGCATCACGGAAATGATTTTTGTGACTGGCCGCAGCAAACGCAGCATCGAAGACCACTTTGATAAATCTTTCGAACTTGAACACGAGTTAGAACAAAAAAATAAAACCGCTCTCTTGGAATTGGTGCGCAACATCAAACCAGCCAATGTGAATTGCGTTTATGTGCGCCAACCCGAAGCATTAGGTCTTGGTCATGCCGTGAACTGTGCTGCCAAACTGGTAGGTAATGATCCCTTTGCCGTCATCTTGGCAGACGACTTACTGGACCACCAACCCGGTGTTCTCAAGCAAATGGTGGATGTGTTTAAGCATTACCGAAGTTCTATCGTGGCAGTCGAAAAAATTCTGCCTGAGCAAAGCAAATCATATGGTGTTGTCAAAGGTACGCCTGCTGGTGATAGGCTCACCAAGATGTCTCAAATTGTTGAAAAACCCGAACCTAAAGATGCACCTTCTGACCAAGGCGTGGTGGGGCGGTACATCTTCACGCCTTCCATCTTCAAACACATAGACGGTTTAAAGCCCGGTGCCGGTGGCGAATACCAACTGACAGACGCCATTCAAAGCATGCTTGCGGAAGAAGCTGTGTATGCCTATGCCTATGACGGTGTTCGTTACGACTGCGGTAGCAAAATTGGTTTTTTAAAAGCTACGGTTGAATTTGCGTTGCGTCATCCTGAGACGGGTACTGAGTTTGCCAACTATCTTTCGCATTTGCAGCGCTAGTGGCGACACCGAGGTTACACACCTAGACTTTTCCATCATTGACGCATGCAACGATTAATGCTCGAATCGTTGCATGACTTCCACTCACAAAAAATCCCCCGACTCCCTTCGCAGCGCCCGCTGGTTCAAACCAGACGACTTGCGCTCCTTTGGCCACCGCTCGCGCGCCATGCAATTGGGCCTAGGCCCAGATGATTGGGTGGGCAAACCCGTTATCGCCATCATCAACACTTGGTCAGACATCAACCCCTGTCATACGCATTTCAAACAACGCGTAGAGGACGTCAAACGTGGCATCTTGCAAGCTGGTGGCATGCCTTTGGAGTTGCCAGCGCTCTCCTTGGCCGAAGCATTTGTGCGCCCCTCCCCCATGCTCTATCGCAACTTGCTAGCGATAGAGACGGAAGAGCTGATTCGCAGTCACCCCATCGATGGGGCAGTGCTCATGGGCGGATGCGACAAAACCACCCCAGGTCTTGTCATGGGTGCATTATCTGCAGGTGTGCCTTTTGTGTACTTACCAGCCGGTCCTATGTTGCGTGGCAACTGGAATGGCAAAGTCTTAGGCTCAGGATCAGACGCATGGAAGTACTGGGACGAACGCCGTGCAGGAAAAATCTCCGAGGTGCAATGGTTAGAAGTAGAGGCTGGCATCGCCCGCACACACGGCACTTGTATGACGATGGGCACTGCGGCCACCATGATGGGCATCGCCGAAGCTTTGGGACTCACCTTACCTGGAGCGTCCAGCATTCCTGCCGCTGACGCCAACCACACGCGCATGTCAGCAGCGTGTGGTCGACGCATTGTGGAGATGGTGTGGGATGACCTCACTCCTTCGCGCGTATTGACGCGCAAGAGTTTCGAGAATGCGATCGCAGTGGCCATGGCCATGGGTTGCAGCACCAACGCCATCATCCATTTGGTAGCGATGTCGCGCCGTGCGGGACCTGCTTGCGCTGTATCCCTAGACGACTTTGACACAGCCAGCCGCAGAGTACCGGTGATCGCCAATATCCGTCCAAGCGGCTCCACCTATTTGATGGAAGACTTTTATTACGCAGGTGGCATGCCCGCTTTGATGCACAACATGTCTAAACATTTACATGTGGAGCAAATGACCATCAACGGCAAAACCATTGGCGAGAACATTGCAGACGCCAAAGTGCATAACGATGATGTGATTCGTTCTTTAGACAAGCCACTTTACGCTGAAGGTGCGTTGGCTGTTCTGCGTGGCAACTTAGCACCTGATGGTGCTGTCATCAAACCCAGCGCATGTGAGCCGAGGTTTTTAAAACACAAAGGCCGCGCGATCGTGTTTGACAGCTATCCAGAAATGAAACTCGCCGTCGACGATGAGAACTTAGACGTCACCGCTGACGACATCTTGGTCTTGCGCAATGCCGGCCCCAAGGGCGGACCAGGCATGCCTGAATGGGGCATGTTGCCCATACCGACCAAACTCGTAAAACAAGGCGTGCGTGACATGATCCGCTTGTCTGATTCACGCATGAGTGGCACGAGCTATGGCGCATGCATCTTGCATGCTGCGCCAGAGTCATACATTGGTGGCCCATTGGCCTTGGTCAAAACTGGTGACATGATCAGCGTCGATGTGCCTAACCGAACATTGCATTTAGAGATAAGCGACGAAGAGTTCGCCAAACGCAAAGCCGCTTGGCAACCCGCCCCGCCCCGTTATGAACGCGGCTACGGTTGGATGTTTAGCAAACACATCTTGCAAGCCAACGAAGGCTGCGACTTTGATTTCTTAGAAACTTCGTTTGGCGCGCCAGTGAAAGAGCCTGCGATTTACTAAATTACATACGCGCATAAAAAAGCACTGAGGGCCTAAACCACTCAGTGCCTCTTGGTTTAAAAAGAAATTACGCTTTTTTGTTGTAAGCAGAGCACCAACCTTTGGTAGATACTTTCTTGCCTGCAAACAAGGGGCAGCCACCAGAAGCGTCAGACGCCTTGCCTTGGAACAATGCGCAATTGCCACAGTTTTGGCCTGCTGCAAATTTAGGTTGCTTGGCTTTATCAACTGTGGCTGCATCAGCCTTGTAACCCAAAGCTGTTGCTTGTGGATCGTTCTCAGCAACCATCGCTTGAGCGCTAGCTTGTCCTGCAACTGCAACAGCGCTTAGGCCTGTGACAGATTGCAAAATGAATGTTCTGCGGTTAGGTTTGTTGTTTGTCAGTGCGTTCAAAATCAACTCCAAATGTGAATGAAAAACACCATATTATGGATTCACCTTAGAAACAATATGGGATAGGGCTCGAATAATTACCCCACTCTTCTCAAAGTAATTATTTATATTTATACATATTTTGCCCAATCAATATATTTATTAATACTAATAAATTACTTTCGTAGTCTTTACTCACTCAAGTTTAAGAGTCTGATACCGACATACAAATTGGACTCAGAGGAATGGAACGACACCCATGCAGGGGAAGAAGAGTAAATCTTTGTGGCAAGCCATGCCAGCAAGTTTTGCGCATCAAGGCGCAAGGGCTACGCTCGCCTTGGCTATCTCTGCAGGTTTGTCCTCACAGAGCTTGGCGCAAGGGCCGGTTACGGACATGGACAACTGGATTCGGTTTCCTCCCCGACCGCGCTCACCTGCTCCAGCCCCTTCAGAAACTGCAATTGCTGCACCTGTCCCTGCACCACCAACTTCAACGCAAACTCCTGCTGTTAGCACTAGCCCGAATACCGCAGCCTCTGCTCCCACACCATCCCCGACACCTAGCGCACAACCAGTCGCTAAAGCACTAGCTGCAACTCCGCCACCCAGTCNNCTCCGCCACCAAGTCAGACCCCTAGCCCCAGAGACAGTTGGGTGCAATTTCCTATTCGCTCGGCCACTCCAGCTGTGATGAACGTTCCGCCGTTACAAACGCAACCGCCCCCTCCAGCGGCGCCAGTTGAGCAAGCAGCCAACGAACCAAAAATCAAAAAAATTAATTTCAAAGGCAACCAACGCATCACTGACCAGCAGTTATCACGCGTAGTGGAGAAGTATGTGGGCGCCATGATCAACACCGATGTGTTGATTCAAGCTACTGAAGCAGTCAACAACTTCTACAGAAAAATGGGTTACTTGGCATTTGCAGAAATGCCTAATCAAGATCTGACAGACGGCAATGTGTTGATCCAGATTGCTGAAGCTCGGTTTTCAGGTGCTGTGGTGGAAGACCCGACAGGGCAACTCAGTAAAACCAACTTAGTTCAAAACACCATTGAGAACCAACAACCCAAAAACTCTTTGGTAGATTTGAAGGCGATAGATAAAGCGACTTCCATCCTTGCAGAGACACCTGGTGTCAAAACCAGCCTTAGCCTGCGTCCAGGCGTCAATAGCGGAGAAACAGAAGCCCTAGCCACCATTACAGAAGGTAAAAAAATTGATGGCACCGTTTCTATAGATAACGCAGGCGCCAAATCGATCGGGGAACTTCGTGCTCTTGGTAAAGTGACATTGAATAACCCACTAGGAATTGGCGACAGCGCAGATGCACAAGCCGTTCACAGCAAAGGCATGGACTTTCAAAGGGTAAGTTACACCCTTCCATTTGGTTACTCAGGTTGGAGAGCCGGAATCAATGCCTCTAACTCGCAATACAACATCATCGCCTCTGAATTCATCGCGTTGAACGCAAAAGGGCCATCGAGCTCGCAAGGCGTTGACCTGTCCATTCCCCTGCTTAGAGAAAAAGACACACAGTTGTCCTTGCAGTTTGCGTATGACCAAAAGCGATTCCGCAATGAAGCCGCAGGCGAAGTGCAATCGCAGTACACAGGCAGCGCGCTGACCAGTACACTCAGTGGCAGCGTTTCGCAAAACCAAAACTCCACCACGTCGGGCAATGTGCAGTTGGTTCGCGGAACGATTGATCTCTCAGGATCAACCGCATCACATATCAGTCTTGATGCCAGCACCGTGCAAACCGCAGGCAACTATGCCAAACTGAAATTCAATATTTCTCAAAAGTACGACTTTGATGCTAACAACACCGGCTTGGTCAGCCTGCAATCGCAATTCGCCAATAAGAACCTAGACAGTTCAGAAAAGTTCTACCTAGGCGGCATGCAAGGTGTACGCGCTTATCCCACCAACGAAGCAGGCGGCAGCTTAGGTAATTTGGTCACCATGGAATGGCAGCGCCAATTCATGCTGCAAGACAACCGTTGGACCGCTTCTGGCTTTGTCGACTATGGCGATGTAACCGTCAACCGCAACAACGACTACCTAGGTGCAAGCACGCTTAACAAATACAGCTTAAGCGGTTATGGTTTGTGGTTGGGGGCTAGTGTGCCTAGCAAACAAGGCATCTCCACATTCCGCTTGATCTGGTCGCACCGCTTGGGCAACAATCCCAACGCAAACAGCACAACAGGTGCCGACCAAGACGGCACCTTGATTTACAACCGATTCCGCTTCAGCCTTAACCACGCGTTTTGATCTATGAAGTACCTACTGAAACAAGGACTATGCTGGTGTATGTTGTCGATAGCAGTTTCTGCTTCGGCACAAGTCAGCGCGCCTGTTGCGAGCACGCAATTGCCCACCGGTGGCAAGGTGATGTCTGGCACGACGAGTATTCAGTCAGTTGGCAATGTCCTCAACATCAACCAAAGTAGCCAGCGCTCTGCCATTAATTGGGATACGTTTAACGTGGGCAGCGGAGCCAAAGTTAATTTCATTCA
>DDYJ01000026.1:0-157 GCA_002347905.1 Comamonadaceae bacterium UBA2237
ACATTGCCAAGCACGCCGACATTTCTAAGGCTGCTGCCACACGCGCACTAGAAGCCATCATTGGCGGTGTCAAAACCACTCTAAAAAAGGGCGGTACTGTTTCATTGGTCGGCTTCGGTACATTCGCCGTTGGTAAGCGCGCTGCTCGCACTGGTCG
>DDYJ01000026.1:210-3732 GCA_002347905.1 Comamonadaceae bacterium UBA2237
GGTCGCAACCCACGCACTGGCGCCGCCATCAAAATCAAGGCAGCTAAGGTGCCTAAGTTCCGCCCAGGTAAAGGTCTCAAGGACGCGCTGAATTAATCAGCACTCCAGTCGGGTGCTTAGCTCAGTTGGTAGAGCAGCGCCCTTACACGGCGTAGGTCGGCGGTTCGAGCCCGTCAGCACCCACCACTCGACAGACAAGGCGAACATTTTTGTGTTCGCCTTTTTCTTTTAAACCTCAACTGAAAAATTCCCATGTTTGATTTCGTTCGCAAGCACACCAAGATCATGCAGTTTTTGCTGTTCTTGTTTATTTTTCCGTCCTTTGTTTTGTTCGGGCTAGAAGGCTACAGCCGCATGCGCGAAAAAGGGGCGGTAGTGGCGACGGTAAACGGGACAGACATTTTGCAACCTGAGTTAGACAACGCACACAAAATACAAGTCGATCGCATGCGCGCTGCCATGCCAAACTTGGACGCCAAGTTATTTGATTCATCTATCGCTAAGCAAGCCACACTAGATCGGTTGGTACGTGAGCGCTTGCTCCAAGTCGCCGCTCAAAAAATGCATTTGGGTGTGAGCGACCAACGGTTGGCCAATGAATTGCAACAAAACCCCAATATTGCCGGATTACGAAGACCAGACGGAAGCTTGGATCTGGAGCGTTATCGCCAGTTACTTGCCACGCAAGGTTTAACGCCCGAGTCGTTTGAAGCGCAAGTGCGTTCTGACTTGTCTACCCGTCAAGTGATGGCCGGTTTGGGCATCACGAGTTTCGCAACACCGGTATTGGCCGATGTCACCTTGAATGCGTTTTACGAAAAACGCCAGATCCAAGTAGCGAAATTTACAGCCGCAGATTTCACTGCGCAAATTAAGCCGACAGATGCTGACTTAGAAGACTACTACAAAGCCAACGGCGAGAAGTTCAAGTCGGCCGAGCGTGCAGATGTTGATTTCGTGATCTTGGATTTAGCAGCTATCCAAAAAACTGTCACGGTTCCAGAGGCAGAGCTCAAAAACTTTTACGAACAAAACTTAGCGCGATTGGCTAATTTAGAAGAACGGCGCGCTAGCCATATTTTGATCAATGCTGACAAAGCAGCGCCTGCAGCAGAGCGTGACAAAGCGCGTGCTAAGGCGCAAGAAATTTTGGCTACCTTGAAGCAATCTCCCGATAAGTTTGGTGAACTCGCTAAAAAATTCTCGCAAGACACTGGTTCAGCCAATAAAGGCGGTGACCTAGACTTCTTTGCGCGTGGCGCAATGGTCAAGCCCTTTGAAGAGGCTGCCTTTTCATTGAAAAAGGGTGAAACCAGTGATGTGGTGGAGTCTGAATTTGGCTTTCATATCATCCGTGTGACGGATATCAAGCAGCCCAAACAAAAATCGTTCGAGGAATCACGAGCTAGCCTAGAAGTAGACGCACGCCGTCAATTGGCCCAACGTAAATTCGCAGAAGCCGCAGATCAATTCACTAATCTGGTTTACGAGCAGTCAGACAGTTTGAAGCCAGCCGCTGATAAGTTGAAACTTGAAATCCAGCATGCCAAAGGTGTAGGTACAGAGCCCGTGCCCGTAGCGAGTGGAACAGCCATGAATAATCCTAAATTCTTGGCAGCCATCTTCTCGAGCGACACAATTGAGAAAAAACGCAATACCGAAGCTATTGAATTAGCGCCAAATGTTCTGGCCTCTGCGCGTATTACCAATTACCAGCCTGCGCGCATCCTGCCCTTTGCCGATGTCAAAGATAAAGTGCGCGAACAAGTGGTGGCGAAAAAAGCCTTAGAGCGTGCCAAGCAAGAAGGCGAAAGCAATTTAGCCCAGTGGAAGGCCTCGCCCGACAAAGCTAAGTTGGCTGCATCGGTTGTGGTTTCCCGCGAACAAAAGCAACAACTCTCTGACGCAGTTATTGAAGCCGCATTGCGTGCAAATTCCCAGACGTTACCTGCTTGGGTCGGTGTCGATTTGGGTGGTAGTGGATATGCGGTGGTGAAGGTTGAAAAAATCTTGCCCCGCGAAACCGTCGATGCGAGTCAGCAATCGCGTGAACGTCAGCAATATATGCAATGGTGGGCAGGGGCTGAGGAGGCTTCTTATTACCGCTGGCTGAAAGACAAGTTCAAGGTCGAAATAAAAGCGTCTCGGTTATAATTTTACCTTTACGGTGGCTGTAGCTCAGTTGGTAGAGTCCAGGATTGTGATTCCTGTTGTCGTGGGTTCGAGCCCCATCAGCCACCCCAAAAAATGAAGGGTTGCAGGCATTGCTTGCAACCCTTTTTCATTTGATCGCATCCTTTTAGGCATCGATACTTAATGAATGCATTCGCTTAATACGTTTCCTTTTTTTTGCTGTTTGTTTAGCCACCCACAAATCACGTTGGATTTGCAAGCTGAGCCAATATCCTTGAGTTGTCCCAAGAGCCTCAGATAGTCTGAGGTCCATGTCTGCAGTGATTGAGGCATGTCCGTGCAAAAGGCGCGACAGCATGACTCGGCTAATACCGATGTGTTGCGCGAAAGAAGTTACGGTCGTTTGAAGATCTTCAAGCCATCCTGATAATAGTTCTCCCGGATGGGATGGGTTGTGCATGTCCATAGCAATCCTTTTAGTGGTAATCCAGATGGTCCAATAATTCCACATCATTTCCAACAAACCGGAAAGTAAGTCTCCAGTTTGCTTGAACGGTTACGGCGTAAAACCCTGAAAGATCCCCAGCTAATTTATGCAGACGCCAAGAAGGACGGCTTAAGTCGCTTGGACCATTTGCTGCATTTAAAGCTGTTAGCAAATCCCTAAGTCTTTTTTGGTGTATGGCTTGTATCCCAGAAATACGACCAGTACGAAAGAAGACTTCAAGGCCTTTGTGCCTGAAAGTAAGTATCATAATATGTAAACTCAAGATTTACAAATAAAAATATGTTACTTTGAAATTATTTGGAATCACTAATGTAATGACTACTTTTTAACTGAAAGTAGCCATCTTTTGAGTTTCAATTAAAAACCTGCCCTTAACGAACCAGATGTTGACCAAGCTAAAGCCTAATTTAAGGCTGCGTCACAGTCTGGGTCGTATTCAACTCAGGCGGTAAGAAGCTAGCAACGGGCCTGTTGGCAAAATTATTCGTCACTATCGGCGAAGTTCTCGCGCTGTCTTGTATGAAATTGAGCAGTGTGATCAACTGATTCAAATTTGCGCTGTCTAAGCTAGCCATTTGCGTATCGGTTACCGCCATCAATTGGCGGGAATTCATACGGTTGAGTAGCGGTGCAACTTGGTTGGGTGTTAGGTTTGCAATTTGTTGGGGTGAGAGAGGCACAGGAGCTATAGGAGCAGGTGCAGCGCCTGCAACTTGCGGCGGCAGTGGTTGGTCATTCATCAACGACGCTGCTGCGATACGCGAAACAGGTTGGTTGATGTAGATCGTTGTATTGGTAGTTGAACTTAATGCTCTTTGTTGCACAAAGTTCATCAAAATATTCAACTGGTTCATCGACTGCAAGTCGAGTCTTGCCATTTG
>DDYJ01000026.1:3797-3918 GCA_002347905.1 Comamonadaceae bacterium UBA2237
CTAGAAACCGGTTGATTTACAAATACATTGATATTGGTGTTGTTTCCGCCATTGGCGGCGTTGTTGCCATTGGTAGCACCGTTATTGTTGGCAGTACGTTGCTGTACAAAGTTCATCAAAA
>DDYJ01000164.1:0-14607 GCA_002347905.1 Comamonadaceae bacterium UBA2237
GGCTGGCCTTTTAATTTCACTTAGCCCTGCTTGCTTGAAATTCACTATGGCGGTGGGTTTGTGCATACTGGCTGGTTGCTCTGGTAACAAGCTAGCTAATAGCCCGAAGTTAGAAAATCCAGTGCCACCACCGGTAGTCTTAGATGAAAAACCCGTTCCAACGCTTATTTCGCTGGCGCGTACGCCCAAAGAATACCGACACGATGCGGCGCAGCATATTTATGGCTTCAACCAACACCGAATCTACAAAGGAAAACTTCCACCACTTTTGTACGCTATTGGCGTTGTGACATTTGAAGTACGCGAAGACGGAAAAATTGAATCATTTGATTGGATGCGCAAACCCAAACAAGCACCGGAAGTCGTTCAAGAAATTGAGCGCACCATCAAGGCCGCAGAACCGTTTCCTGCACCCATACATCTGGGCCGTGTGCGTTATACCGAAACATGGTTGTGGCACAAAAGCGGCAAATTTCAGCTAGATACCCTGACTGAAGGGCAAATTTAATTTTTATTGGACCTATACACGCTTTCTATTGGCGGCAAGTGGTGCCAATAGCGTCGGTATTCATCGCGTGCACAACGCATCTGCTGTGGTCGATGGCTTTGCCAAATCGAAGCGCCACACCACACACTTTGAAATACCTGTATGCCTTGCGCCGCGTAACGCGCCATCACCTCTGGACGCGGATGGCCAAATCGGTTGCGATAACCCGCCTGCACCCAAGCCACGCTAGGCGAAACCGCTTGTAAAAAACCTGTTGTAGACGACGTTGCGCTGCCATGGTGTGGCACTAACAGCCAATCGGATTTCAAAGGAACACCGCTTTCTAGCAATTGTTTTTCTTGGGCCGCTTCAATGTCTGCCACTAGCAATGCGCTGACGCCCGAGGCGCTTTGTATGCGAAGTACGCAACTCATGGCGTTTGGTTTGTTTTTCTCGGCATAGTCGGCTTTTTGCGGATGCATCACTGAAAAAAGCACACCATCCCACCGCCAATGCTGGCCCGCCTCGCAAGGTTGCATAGGGTGCATAGCTCGCAAAAGATGGTCTGAAGGCATCGAGGTCAAAACTTGCGCTTGTGATTGCATTTTCAAAACGCTGTGCGCCCCACCGCTGTGGTCGCTGTCTTGGTGGCTGATGATGACGCGGTTTAATCTTTCGCCCAAAACCATTAGCAAAGGAACTAGCACCCTTTGCCCCGCATCGGTTTCTGGTGAATAGCGCGGGCCCGTGTCATAAAGCAAACTGTGATGGGCTGTTCTAACCAACACGGCATGGCCTTGACCCATATCAGCGCCTATGAGTTCGAACTCGCCATAAAGTGGTCTAGGCACATGCCAACACAACACAGGCCAGATGCACAAGGCCCCCGAAAGTCTCCACAACCAAGCAATGGGCATTGCACAAACGAACATGCCAGCAATGCTCAGCACACTTAGCCACAAAGGTGCAGCAGGAGCAGACCATTGCGCCCAAGACAAACTGGCCATCCAACCAAGACACAGGCCCTGCACCCCTACAGCCCAAGCGGCGAGACTCCATGCCACTGGGATGAGTAAACCCAGCATGCACAAAGGTGTCACCACGCAAGTCACCCACGGCACAGCCACTAAATTGGCAAAGAATCCAACCAAGGACACCTGATGAAAGAACAACAAACTGAGAGGTGCCATGCACACACTCATCAAAAATTGCTCCCTGATAAGTGCCGGTAAAAATTGAAAAGATTGCGAGCCGACAAACAAAATTGAGACAGCCATAAAGCTCAACCAAAACCCCGCTTGCAAAAAAGCCCAAGGATCGGCAACCAACACCACGGTCGCTGCGAACAACAGGACCTGATAGGCTGGCCACTTCAAACCGTTCATGCGTAGGGTCAATACTGCACCTAACATCCATACTGTGCGCTGGGCGGGAATAGCCCAGCCCGTAAATATGCTGTAACCCACAGCAGTCACAAGCGCCGCTAGCATGGCGGCTTTTTGAGATGGCAAGCCCATGCACCAAGAAACTTGGCTCCACAGATCAGAGCGTCGCCATATCCATGCCACACAGCGCGCTACCAGCCAGGCCAGTGCGGTAATGTGCAAACCCGAGATTGCCATCAAATGCGCAACACCCGTTGCGCGAAACACATCCCAATCTGCACGTTCGATCGACGCTTGGTCTCCTAAAAGCAAAGCAAGCACGACACCGACGCCTGCCTGCTCGCCTACTTGCGCGTAGATCCTTTGACGTACCCATTGGCGCAACCGCTCTATCGGATGCGCCCAGCTACGTGCGATCAATCTTGGAGGAGCATCATGCACACCTCGACGCACATAACCTGTAGCTTGCAGGTCTTGCTCCCATAACCACAATTCGTAATCAAACCCATGGGGGTTGATATGGCCATGCGGTGCTTTGAGTTTGATCGAAAACTTCCAAATATCGCCGGCTTGTACGTCAGCAGGAGAAGGGGTTGCATCAGCGGTATTCACATACCAACCCAACAGAACCAAGGGAGGAAGTTCCACCGACTCGCCACTTGCAAAGTGTGCGGACTGCACAGCAAACCGAAAACGGATATTTGCTTGCATTTGCTGAGGCATGGCAACCACCCTACCAACCACCTGCAAAACCTGCCCCTCTAATTGGGGTGCTATTTGTTTTTCGAGAAAAAGTTGTGCGCGGACAGCACACGAAAAGAATGCGAAAGTTGTGGAAAGTAATAACACCAGTACACATTGCGACATCACTGATAGACGCAATCGGTGTTGGCATAGAAACCATACAAGCAATAAGAAACCGGAGGCACTGCAAGCTGCGAGGTTTATTTCAGCAAGCCACAGGGACGCTTGCTGCAGTTGCAAAGCTGTGCCTGCAACCCAACCTAAAAAGAAATGCAATAAAAATGAAAACACCCGAACATCGTCGGGTGTTTGGACGCAGTTTAAGTAAGCGTCGGTATCAATTCACGTAAGCCAAGCTTTCGTTAGCCAGCGACTTGCTTTGCTGAACACACTTCTTTTTTCAAAGCAGCCATGTAAGTATTGGGTCGAATCGGTGTTTCGCGGTTACGCCACTCTTGTAGATCTTCCGAAGACACCTCTCTACCTTTGCCCATGGCCTTGTCGAAATAGCTGATGGATAGGCGTGCCACCATGTCGGTTTTGCAATACACGCGCAAACGGATCATGTACGAGGCGTAGGGCTCACCAGTAGGCGTTGTCTCGGCCTTGGCCAAATTCGTCAATACCCATGCGTAGCGTGATACGTGGACTGGCATCACAGCCTCTTTGTCAAAGAAATATTGGGCTTCCGGTTCTTTGGCTAATTCGCTCCATTCCGCACGGGCAGAGCTACTCCAGCCTAAGAGAAGACCGAAGATGAATACACACACCGCAACTGCACGAAATAACATGACAACCTCAATCTTTAAAAGAGTCACCATTTGTATCGTCCGGAGCGCCTATTTCTTGAGGAGCGCAGATGTAATCCATTTGGACTAATTGACTTTGCTTTGCCGTCGCAATGCGACAATGATTTATCGACATATTGATACTATCTCTAAAAACTTATGAGCGTTTACAACAAGCTTTCTGAACTGCACATCGAACTTCCACCGATTGCCTTACCGGCTGCCGCATACGTGCCCTTCGTACAAACCGGTAAGTTGGTTTTTTTAAGCGGCCATATCGCCAAAAAGGACGGCAAACCCTGGGTCGGCCAACTCGGGCGCAATATGCAAACCGCCGAGGGCAAGGACGCTGCACGCGCAGTAGCTATCGATTTGCTGGGTACCTTGCATGCGGCTGTGGGTGATCTCAACAAAATTCACCGCATCGTGAAAGTCATGGGTCTGGTTAATTCCACGTCAGACTTTGTAGAGCACCATGTGGTTACCAATGGCTGCAGTGAGCTAATTGGACAGATTTTTGGTGAAAAAGGCGCCCACGCGCGCAGTGCTTTTGGTGTGGCGCAGCTGCCTATGGGTGCCTGCGTTGAGATTGAGTTAATCGCAGAATTGGTTTGATGGCAACTTCAATCTCTTTAGTCCCAGCCAATCGTTTAGGCGCACAAGCGCTTGGACATATAAGGTCAACGGCAGATTTTGTCGGGCTTATGGGTGTTTTATGGGGTGCAGGATTAGGAGCGGTCATTACCTTTAACGCGCTCAGTAATTTAGGTATCGCTAGTGAAGTGGTGAGCACTTTGCTACTGCAAAAACTCCCTAGCTTGGTCACGTGTATGTTGCTTGCTGTACGCGTGGTGTTGTTCCAATCTTTGGAAGGAAAATTAGTTAGCGGTGATCTACTGACCGATATGCTGGCAACCGTTTGGGCCGCTTGGGTCAATGTCGTTGTTTTTTTACTCTGTGCTTGGATCGGTTACTTCTTAGGTGTCCAAGCTTCCAACGCAGCATTCGTAGATTCAGCTGTGCAAGAACTCGCACAACACTACCCCGTCAGCGAACTAATCCGTACATGCGTCAGAACTAGCATTGAGGCATTGGGGTTGGGTTGGTTAGGGCATTTAGACAAACTCATTTTGAGCCGCGAAAAAGAATCGCCATCACGCAGTGCCACCCGCTTGTTGTGGCTGATGGTCATTTGGATACTGGCAGTCGAAGCGACCGACTCTTATATCCACTGGGTTTTGCGCGGAACCACCTGAAACAAGCACGCTGAAATAGAACACGTCCTAACAAGGAGACAGCCATGACAACTTCATTGAATTCTTACTCACCCGCACAACAAGGTCATGCACTAAGGAAACTTTTAGTCGTCACTGCTGTTGCCGTGACTGTGTTGTTAGGACTGGGCTTGTGGTTAGCTAAAAAGCAAGGTGCTTTTGATGACAACTTAGTACTGCGATTTAGCACCTCATCAGGCGATCATTTGAGCAATGGCATGAAGGTGGTCTATCAAGGGTTTCCTATTGGACAAGTCAAAAATTTAGAGCTCACATCCAATGGACAAATTCAAGGTGCTCTCGAGGTTAAAGAAAAATACCGCAATCTCGCGACAACGGGGTCTACCCTAGAGCTAGCCTCCGCCAAATTGGTTGGCGCTGAATTGATCCTACGTAAACATCCGACCAACACCGATAGTTTTAAAAACAACGATGCGATTGACTTGAAACATTTCGATCTCGCACACGACCTCGAGAAAAAGGTGTTAGAAAAAATAGACCCTGCGATTGCCCGCGTGATGGCCGTCACCGCAGAAATTTCAGACCCTAACAAAGGTTTGCCCGCTACCCTAGGCAATATCAATAAAACCTTGGTCTCTACTGAAAAATTGCTCAACAGTCTCAATGCCAGGGCCCAAGACCCGCGGGTCGACCATATGCTCACCAATCTCGATCTTGGAAGTGCCAGCATGGTGCGCAATGCAGAACTGACTGAGAAAACCATGCAGTCCGCTCGTCAAGTGTTGGGCAGCACCCAAAAAGTCATGGAGAGTACGCAAAAGACTATGGAGAGCACCAACAGCTTGGTGCAAAAAACTGAACAAACCTTGCAGGACTTCAGGCAAGGTGGTTTGGGCAAGTGGATAGCGCCGGCACGACCCGCCAATTCGGCTTCAGCGCCAAAAAACTAAAGTTGGCGACTGGAAAATTGCTGAGCCTTGAATTTCGGCAACAGCTTTAATCGCTGGAAAAAATATTACCCATCCCTTGCATTTGATCCAGAGCAATACCGCAGCCCCTGGCCACGCAGGTAAGAGGCTCTTCAGCAATTAGCACAGGCAACCCTGTTTCTTCTGACAGCAAGCGGTCCAAGTCACGTAACAAGGCACCGCCACCGGTCAACATAATGCCGCGCTCCGCTATATCGGAGCTGAGCTCTGGCGGTGTTTTCTCCAACGCAATTTTGACGGTCGACACCAAATTATTGAGAGCATCCGTAAGGGCTTCTAGCACCTCGTTAGAACTGATGGTGAAACTTTGTGGAATACCTTGGCTTAGATTGCGACCAGTAATCTCTAATTCCAGCACGCCTGAACCCGGAAAGGCCGTTGCAATTTCTTTTTTGATTTTTTCGGCAGTCTGTTCACCGATCAACATGCCAAAGTTCCGGCGAATGTAGTTGATGATGGCTTCATCGAACTTGTCTCCACCTACGCGCGCACTGTTTTTATAGACCATGCCACCCAAAGAGACAATGCCCACTTCGGTAGTGCCACCGCCAATGTCGACCACCATGGAGCCACAAGCTTCAGTCACAGGCAATCCAGCACCGATGGCAGCTGCCATGGGCTCTTCAATCAAATACACCTCGGATGCACCAGCACCAAGCGCAGATTCACGAATCGCACGACGCTCTACTTGGGTCGAGCCACAAGGCACACAAATCACAATGCGTGGACTTGGACGAAACAACATACTGGGATGCGCCAACTTGATGAAGTGCTTGAGCATCACCTCCGTCACAGTGAAGTCGGCGATCACGCCGTCTTTCATGGGGCGAATCACCTCGATGCCTTCAGGCACACGACCCAACATGGTTTTGGCTTCATTGCCAACTGCAAGCACGGTTGTTTTACCACTATGTCGAGAGTCTTTTCTGATCACAACGACCGAAGGCTCATCCAAGACGATTCCTTGGTTTTTGATGTAGATGAGGGTATTCGCGGTGCCAAGGTCAATGGCAATATCGGTAGAGAAAAACCTACTTAACTTCATAAGAACACCCGCCCCAGAATTTGTAAAATTTGGCCCAATTATGGTGTTGGGCACAGGGGCCACTTGGAAAAGGTGTCTCCAGAATAAAGAACTAAAGAGATATGAGAACTAAAAGGTTCTTAATAAGCACCAAGATGTTGCGCAACTGCAACCATCACCTTGGTTAGGCTTTGAAAGCGCGAAAACCAGAATAAATACGTGAAGCTGGGCGACTACGTTGTTCGGCTTCTTGGGCTAACTGCGCACGGATACGATCAAAAGTAGCTTTAATGCCAGATTTTTCATTCACTAGTGCTTTGTAACGACGCTCTAGTGCGACATCTGGCGGATCGATTTGAAAAACTGACTTGTCCAAGAGCGTCTCCTTTAATCTCAGTGCGTATACAACGCACGAGAGAATCAACTGGTGGACAAGTCTTTCAAAAATTTTTAACGAACAACGGCAAGTTGATCGCGTTTACCTGATTTATAGGTATAAAGGGTTAATGCGCCGTTTTTAATATCTCCTTTTGAATCAAAAGAGATACTTCCCGTAACGCCTTTGAAACCTGATGTTTTTGCCAATTCTGGCAAATATTTAGCAGGATCAGTAGATTTAGCGCGTTGCATTGCATCCACCATCACGCTCACGGCGTCATAAACATAAGGGGCGTAGAGTTTGACATCGTCATTAAAACGCTTTTTGTATTTCACGCCAAAGTCGTCCATACCCTTCTTCAAAGCGCCGTCTACGCCACCCGCCTCAGCACAGACCACTTGGCCGTCGGCCATCGCGTCACCCGCCAACTTCACCAACTCAGTCGTGCAAATGCCGTCGCCTCCCATGAACTTAGCGTTCAAGCCCAGAGATTTCATTTGTTTCAGCATTGGGCCACCGACAGCGTCCATGCCGCCAAAGAAAACGATGTCAGGCTTTTTGCCTTTGAGCGTTGTCAAAATAGACATGAAGTCAGTGGCTTTGTCTGTTGTGAACTCGTGGCCCACCAAGTTGCCACCGGCTGCTTTGACTGCTTTTTCAAACTCTTCGGCAACGCCTTGTCCATAAGCGGTGCGGTCATCAATTACCGCGATTGCTTTGCCTTTGAGGTCTTTGACGGCATAACGGCCCAAGGTGCCGCCCAAATGCACGTCATCCGCTACCACGCGAAACGCGGTGTTAAATCCTTGACGGGTGTACTTGGGATTGGTAGCTGAGGGCGAAATTTGTGGAATCCCAGCATAGTTATAGATTTTGGAAGCGGGGATCGTGGTACCAGAATTTAAATGGCCAACAATGCCACTCACTTTGGCGTCTACCAATTTTTGGGCTGCAGCGGTGCCTTGCTTGGGATCTGCTGCATCGTCTTCCGCCACAAGTTCAAACTTGACTTTTTTGCCTCCGATGGAGATGCTTTTGGCATTCAAGTCTTCAATGGCCAAGCGGGCGCCGTTTTCGTTGTCTTTTCCCAAGTGGGCAATTGCGCCACTCAAAGGGCCGACGTGGCCAATTTTGATGACTTGCTCTTGCGCCATCGCCATACTGGCGAGAGACATTGCACTGGCAAGAGCAGTCAATTGAAATAGGGGTAAGGTATGAAAACGCATGTCAGAACTCCTTAAGGTTTTAAAAATTACAGCAAAAAAATGAACCAACTTTTAACGCGATTGGGATATCAGGCAGTAGATTGTTTCAACTTTAAATCATGTCGCACGATGTTGAACCCTAGGTCGGTGTATTGTTTCCAACGATTTCGCGCATATTGGCGATCGGCATCGTCTAGCGAGACAACTTCAATCACGCGCGCAAACTGCTCGGAACCGGCACACACCGTATCGCCTAAATTCAGCAAAACATCACGTGGGGTCAAAGCATCCATCGCATCCAAGTCGCTGGCCAAATGCACGGGGGAGGCCTGACGTAAAGCCTGAGGACTGTCCATCCTGCAATGCGCCAAAAATTCCATTTGCGAGAAAGTCCACAAGCTTTCATCTAAATGCGCCATTTGCTCTTCAGGCACCACTACGACCACTTTAGCATTTGCAGCAACCGCTTTGCGCAACAAACGGCATGCGTAGGCAACCTTGTCAGGCACGTTGAAATGGAATGCTATTTCAGTCATCAAGCCTTGGTACGCAACAAATAATGCAAAAGCAGGCCAACTGGACGGCCAGTTGCGCCTTTGGCGGCACCCGTTTTCCAAGCTGCACCAGCAATATCCAAGTGCGCCCAAGGGAAATCCTTGGCAAAGCGCTGTAAAAACTTAGCGGCTGTCACGGCACCAGCATCGCGCCCTGCAATGTTGGCTACATCGGCAAAATTAGATTTCAAACCCTCTGCGTACTCTTCATCTAAAGGCAAACGCCAGCACAAGTCCATAGACTCTTCGCCCGCTTGAATCAGCGCTTGCGCTAAGTCGTCTGACGGCGAGAACAATCCGCTGCGAATATGTCCTAAAGAAATCACGCATGCACCGGTCAACGTCGCTATATCGATCACTGCACGTGGTTTGAACCGTTTGGCATAGGTCAGCGCATCACACAAAATCAAACGGCCTTCTGCATCGGTATTGAGCACTTCAATGGTTTGACCACTCATGCTAGTCACCACATCTCCTGGCTTGAGCGCGCTGCTACTGGGCATGTTTTCGCAGGTAGGGATCAAGCCAACCACATTGATAGCCGGCTGGAGCGCAGCCAAAGCTTCAAAAGTTCCCAAAACGCTGGCTGCGCCACACATGTCGAACTTCATCTCGTCCATGCCAGGACCGGGTTTGAGTGAAATACCGCCCGTGTCAAAGGTAATGCCCTTGCCAACCAGCACCGTAGGAGCGACTGTTTTTGCAGCACCTATGTATTGCAAAACAATAAAACGCAATGGCTCGCTAGAACCTTGTGCCACTGCGGCAAAAGAACCCATACCAAGCTTTTCTACCTCTTTAGGGCCTAACACTTGGCATTTGATACGAGACTTTTTAGCTAACCCTTGTGCAGCACGCGCCAACATGGTTGGTGTGGCATGGTTGGCTGGGCGGTTACCCCACTCCTTGGCCAGTGCTACCCCTTGTGCCAAAGCAGTTGCAGTCGTGAACGCGCTCTTCACCGCTTTCACTTTTTCTAGCGTTGGCAAACCCACTACTACGCGCTTGAGCAATGCTGCTTTAGCTGAGGGCTTGGTGGTAGTAAAAACGTAACTAGCATCAGACACCGCTTGCACGACTGCATGAACACGCTGCTGCGTACCGTCCGGCATACACACGGCTATAGATTTCGGATTCGCTGATTTCAGAGCGGCAACAGCAGCATGGGTTGCAGTGCGAACGGAGCGAGCAGATCCTTCGCCTGTGCTTACCAATACCAATCGTGGTGCTTTAACACCCTCAGCATGCCATATCGATAAAAGTTTTCCCACAGTGTCATCAAGGTCTGCAGTTGAACGCGCCTTGGTGACCCATTGCGAAATGGCATCGCGTCCAGGCTTGAAGTGGCTAGGTAAAAGCACCACTAAAGCGTCTGCGTTAAAACCAGCCGCAGCTTTCAAATCGAGGGTCTTGAGTTCAAAGTTCATAATTACGTCTTTCCATTGCCCTGATGGTATTCCATTCTGCTCACCCCAAAGACATGCTTACACGTGATTTCCTGCCGAATCGAAAGATCACATGAAGACCTTTAGGCGCCTTATTTTTGGGGAAATTATCAACGCGGTGACCTTTGTCACCGTGGGTTTCTTAGCCTTGTTTTTCTTCTTCGACTTTGTCGACGAAATTCAAGGCATTGGCAAAAACAATGGCGCATACAAGTTAGAACACGCCTTGACCTTTGTTGCCACCTTGGTCCCTAGCCACTTGTACGAACTACTTCCCATATCGGTACTGATCGGCACCATATTTGTTATGGCGCGATTTGCACAAAGCTCTGAATTCACCATATTGCGCACCAGCGGCTTGGCACCTGCCATGGCTTTAAAAAACTTATTGGGGCTCGGTCTGGTGTTTGTCTTACTGACCTTTGCAGTTGGTGATTACCTTTCACCCGCAAGTGACCGATTTGGTCAACTGTTGAAATCACGTTACATGGGACAAATCACTGTGGGACTCACAGGTGCGTGGTTGCGCGAGAAACAAGACGACCGCAGCTTTGCCGTGAATGTCGCAACACTCACTCCCGAAGGGCAACCCAGCGGCATACGTATTTTCGAATTCAACAAAGATGGGCAATGGTTAGCGCTTATCAAAGCCAAATCTGGGGTGGTTGCAAACGACACATGGGAACTTCAAGGGGTTGAACGTAACGAACTCGTTCGCCAAGGCACTGAGGCTTCTTTAAGCCGTAAATACAAAGAAACTGAATCGTGGCCTACAGGAATCACCTCAGAAATGATTTCGGTGGCCCTACTCAAACCTGACCGCATGGGAACGATCGACTTGTTTCAGTACATCCGCCACTTAAGCGCGAATGGCCAAACCACACAACGCTTCGAAATCGAGTTTTGGAAAAAAGTTTTCTATCCCATGAGTTGCTTGGTGATGATGGTGCTCGCCCTACCCTTCGCCTATTTGCACTTTCGCTCTGGCAATATTGCCACGCATGTGTTCATGGGCGTATTGGCAGGCATTAGTTTCTTTTTGCTCAACAACGTGTTTGGTTACATCGGCAATATCAATAATTGGGCCCCATGGTTTGCCGCCGCAGCGCCGGGTATGTTGTATTCGCTTGCTTCATTAGCCGCATTTGGCTGGCTAGTCTTGCGTCAATAAGGTTTTATGCACGCGATTATTTTGTTTGCCCACGGTTCGCGCGACCCGCTTTGGCATAAACCAATTCAAGCGGTCGCGCAGCGCATTGCAGAACGTAATGCGCAAGTGCTTGTGCGCTGCGCTTATCTGGAACTCACAGCGCCCGACTTACTCCACGTAGCCAACGAACTAGTGCATGCAGGCGCAACCAGCATGTCTGTAGTGCCATTGTTTTTAGGCGTTGGCAAACATGCCCGCGAAGACCTGCCCGTGCTCATGGCGCAAGTCAAAGCCGCCCACCCCACCCTCAACGTGACCTGCCAACCCGCCGTGGGAGAGCAAGAACGCCTCCTCGATCTGTTAGCTGACATTGCTTTAAAAGGTGATGCATGAACCTGCACCAATTCCGATTTGTCCAAGAAGCTGTGCGCCGCGACCTCAACCTCACCGAAGTCGCCAAATCCCTGCACACCTCACAACCCGGTGTGTCGAAAGCCATCATTGAACTAGAAGAAGAACTCGGAATTGAAATTTTTGGTCGCCACGGCAAGCGGCTCAAGCGAGTGACTGAACCCGGACTTGCAGTACTTAAAAGCATAGAAGTCATCTTGCGAGAAGTAAGCAACCTCAAACGCATCGGCGAACATTACAGCGACCAAGACAGCGGCACCTTGTCAATCGCCACGACCCACACGCAAGCGCGCTACGTCCTACCCAATCCCGTGGCCCAATTACGAAAAAGTTATCCCAAAGTAAATGTCAGTCTGCACCAAGGTGCCCCTGCGCAAGTCGCACAAATGGTGTTGGAAGAAGTTGCTGAAATCGGTATCGCTACAGAATCATTGGCTGATTACCCTGAACTTGTCACACTGCCATGTTACGAGTGGCAACACGTGTTGGTCATTCCTGCCGCGCACGCCTTGGCGAACAAAAGTGACATCACTTTGCAAGATTTGGCGCAAGAGCCCATCATCACCTACCACCCCTCATTCACTGGCAGAACGCGAATCGACAAAGCGTTTGCAGCCAAACATTTGAGTCCACGCATTGCACTGGAAGCGATCGACTCTGACGTTATCAAAACCTATGTTCGTCTAGGACTAGGAGTAGGCATCGTCGCTGAAATGGCCGTGCGCGAAAAATTAGACGACGACTTGGTGGTCCGCCCTGCTGGCAACTTGTTTGGACAAAACGTTGCGCGTATTGCCTTCAAACGCAATGCTTATTTGCGTAATTTTGTCTACGACTTTGCCACCATGCTGAGCGACAGGTTGGACAAGCAGATGATTTTGAAGGCTTTAGAAAATTAAAACTGTAACAAATCCGGGTTTTACTGATGATCTGCGCGTTTCCATTGATTGACGATAGTTAGTTTCGCAGGTAATACTGAGTCGTTCACAACATAAAGGAATTTAAGTATGAATCGCAGGATTGGTTTAGTAGCAGCATTGCTAAGCGGTTTGTTGTTAAGTCTCGGCAACAGTTGGGCAGCAGATTTCCCCAATCGCCCTATCAAATGGGTCGTTCCCTATCCACCTGCTGGAACAACAGATGTGCTGGCACGCATCGTTGCGCAAGCTTTAAGCGAGCGTTTGGGTCAACAAGTGATTGTGGAAAACAAGCCCGGTGGTGGCAACAACATTGGCACCGAGTTTGTAGTCAATGCCCCTGCCGATGGTTACACCATGCTTTTGGTCAACCCAGCAAATGGCATCAATGCGACGCTGTACAAAAAATTAAATTTCAACTTTGTGCGTGACATCACGCCTGTGGCTGGCATCGTACGCACACCCAATGTGATGGTCATCACCAGCGGATTACCGGTGAAGAGTGTTGCTGAGTTCATCGCTTATTGCAAAGCCAACCCAACCAAAGTCAATATGGCTTCTTCCGGCAGTGGAACGTCTGTGCATATGTCGGGTGAGTTATTTAAATTCATGACGGGTTGCCAAATGGCACACATTCCCTACAAAGGCGCTGGACCTGCACTAACAGACCTGATCGCTGGTCAAGTTCACGTCTTGTTTGATAACTTGCCCTCTTCTGTGCCCCACATCAAATCCGGCCGAATTCGCGCTCTTGGTGTAACTTCTAAGAACCGTGAACCGTCTATGCCAGACATACCAACTGTCGGTGATACGGTCCCCGGTTACGAAGCAACCGCCTGGTTTGGGATTGGAATGCCAAGAGGGGTACCAAAAGAAGCAGTGGACCGAATCAACCAAGAAATAAACCGTATTTTGGCTGACCCCAAAATGCGCGAGCGCTTGGCTGAACTAGGCGGCTTACCAATTCCAGGCACACCAGAAGATTTTGGAAAAACCATTGTTGCTGAGACAGAAAAATGGGCCAAAGTGGTGACTACATCTGGCGCAACTGCTGAGTAATGCTCGCATTTCAAAGGGCGATTGATTTCTCCTTCGCGCATGAGACCAGCTGGAGTCGCGAAAACCTAGACAACTTCGGCATTCATAAAGCTGACCCTGAGCCTTGGAACCAATTACTCGGCCCCGTGCATCCGCGCGGTGGTGTCAGCGGAGTGATACACGTCGCTGGAGAAAAAGTCTGCGAATGGGGCGAACCCCACCGCGCAGACTTAACCTTCTCGATCGCCAAAACCTACCTCGCCATGCTCGCAGGTGTGGCACACGACACGGGTTTGTTACCGGACATCAACGAACCAGTGCACCGCAAAGTTGCCGGCGTTGGGTTTGAAGACCCCCACAACGCACAAGTCACTTGGATGCATTTGTTGCAGCAAACCAGCGAATGGCAAGGCAGTTGTTTCGGCATACCTGACCAAGTGGATCGTTATCGGCATTTGCAATACCAACCCACTCCGCCCGTAGGAAAAAAAGGGGATGCAAGACCTTTACAAACACCTGGCACCTATTGGGAATACAACGATGTGCGCATCAACCAATTAGCGCTTGCGCTATTGCACCTGTTTCGCCGCCCCTTACCTGACGTGTTTCGCGAGACCATTGCAGCGCCTTGCGGCGTGAGTAACAACTGGAAGTGGGAGGGATATCACAACAGTTGGGTAGACATAGACGGACAACGTATGCAGTCTGTACCTGGCGGCACGCATTGGGGTGGTGGCATGTCCATATCTAGCGTAGACCAGGCCTTGATTGGGCAGATGCTGCTCAACGGCGGTCGCGTAGGCAAAAAGCAAGTGTTATCTGAATCGTGGGTACGCAGCATGCATGCCCCTTGCGA
>DDYJ01000164.1:14677-14923 GCA_002347905.1 Comamonadaceae bacterium UBA2237
TGCGTTGGATTGAGGGATCCCGCATCAATGGCTTTTGCGAGTTGGTGACGCAAGCCCTGCATAAATAGTGCGAATACACAGCAGCACAAAACCACGCATCGCACAACGCACTTGGCCATTCTCAATATTGCATTTGTAACCAGGCCTTTTCCAAACGCTTGATGCTCACAGGTTGAGGCGTCCGCAACTCTTGGGCAAAAAAACTCACGCGCAATTCCTCTAATAACCATCGATAAGCCAACATAC
>DDYJ01000200.1 GCA_002347905.1 Comamonadaceae bacterium UBA2237
ATTTCAACGAAGATTTTTTCGTCTTGCACGCCAAATTGTTCAACCTTGGCCACAAAAGGGACGCGCAAGAGTTGCTGGCGCACATCGTCAGCAAAACGTTTGACCTCAGCTGGCGTAAATCCAGGTGCGTCTAGCGCGTAGATCACGCCAAACACATCACCAAATTCGTCATTGAAAAATGGCCCTTGCACGCCTTGCGGCAAGGTGTAGCGGATATCGCCAATTTTTTTGCGCACCGTGTACCAAACATTGGGAACGTCGGCAGGCTTGGAATAGTCTTTGATCTGAAAAATGATTTGCGATTCGCCAGGCTTGGAGTAGCTGCGGATCTTGTCGGCGAAAGGTACTTCTTGCAGCGTGCGCTCGAGCTTGTCCGTGACTTGCTCGGCTACTTGTTGCGCAGTAGCGCCAGGCCAGTAGGTGCGCACGACCATCGCGCGGAAAGTAAATGGCGGGTCTTCGTCTTGGCCGAGTTGGAAGTAGGCGGCGATGCCCAAGACCATCAGCACGACCATCAAGTAACGCGTTAGGGCGGGATGTTCCAGCGCCCATTTGGAGAGGTTGAAGTCTTTCATCGTCGCCTCACTTCGGCGCTGCGAACACAGACACTTTTTGTCCAGGCGTCAACACATGCACGCCAGAGACAACGACTTGGTCTCCGTTGTTTAAACCGCTATTGACTACAGCGTCATTACCGTCGGCCGTGGTCACGTCGATGATGCGCGGCTGCACGGTCATATTTGCGCTGTCTAGTAACCAGACTTGGGTTTTACCGCCTTCAAAGCGCAAGGCGCTGGTTGGCAATTTGAAAATTTTGGAAGTAGCCAATTTGCCACGTGGCAAACTGACAGTTAGCGTTGCGCCCAAGACCGCTTTAGCGCCATCGGCCAAAGCAGCTTTGACTAAAAACGTGCGCGTCACGGGGTCTGCGCTGGCTGAGATGTCACGCACTTTGGCGGTCAGTTCTGAATCGTCATTCCACAAACGCACTTGCAGTGCGTCTCCGGTAGCAAAATATTTGAGCTTGTCTTCAGGAACCGAAAACCAGACATCGCGGGGGCCTTCGAGGGCTAATCGCACCACGGGTTGGCCCGCTGTAACGACTTGTCCGACATTGGCGTCAACCGATGTGACGACGCCTGCGGCGTCCGCTAACAAGCGGGTGTAGGACGACTGGTTGCCTTGCACCGAGTTTTGCGCNNNGCGGAACTGATAAAGCCTTGGTCAAACAAACCTTGGTAACGTTTGAGATCAGCAGCGGCCAGGTCTCGGTTGGTTTGGGCTGAGGCGAGTTGCGCGGTAGATGCAACAGCGGCCAATCGGTAATCCATCGGGTCTAACTCCGCCAACAGCTGGCCGGCTTTGACGCGTTGGCCGATTTCCGCGGGGCGTTGTAGCAATTTGCCGTTGACGCGAAAGCCCAAAGCCGACTCGACGCGGGCGCGCACTTCACCCGAAAACTCAAATTCCATGGCCATGTCAGACTGCCCTACTGTCAAGACCTTGACGGATCGCACAGGTGCCTCCGCGGTATCTGGCTTGCCGCAGGCCGCAAGAACTAACACGCTCAGAAATAGGACAACAGCTAGGCCGCTTGGCTTAGGGGAGTGCAACATGGGGAACCTAATTAATAATGACTGACTGGTCAGTAATATAGCGTATTGGTGTTTTCCCTGCTCGCCCTGCTGGCAAAAAGCGACAATGCCCACTGACCGCGAGCCACCATGCCACAACAAGCCATAGCCCACTACGAAAACTTCCCCGTCGCCTCTTGGCTGTGTCCTGCCCGGCTGCGGCCAGCGGTGGTGGCCATTTATCACTTTGCGCGTACTGCGGATGATTTGGCGGACGAGGGGGACGTAACCGCCGAGCAACGTTTGGACGATCTAAGACAGTACCGCGCTGAACTCGACCTGTGTGTATCGGGCCAAGCTGGGCAAGACACCCGTTGGAAACAGATATTCGCCCATCTGCAATCTGCCGTGCAGGCCTTTCAATTACCCGTGCAACCCCTGCACGATTTGCTATCAGCCTTTGAGCAAGACGTGCTCTACACCAGCATCGGTCGCACCTACGCCAACCGGGCTGAGTTGCTGGATTACTGCCGCCGCTCAGCCAACCCTGTGGGCAGGTTGATGTTGCATCTGTATGGGGTGGACGACGCACAGAGTTTGGAACAAAGCGACGCGATTTGTAGCGCTTTGCAACTGATTAATTTTTGGCAAGACCGCACGGGCGACCTCGCGCGTGGCCGCGATTACCTGCCGCAAGACAGCAGCTTTGAAAAAGAGTTGCAGTTTGCCCGCGATTTAATGGCGCAAGGCGCCTCACTCGTGCACCGAGTACCGGGTCGCGCAGGGTGGGAGTTGCGCGCGATGGTGCAAGGCGGACTATGTATTTTGAGCAAGGTGGATGCTTTGTATGCCAAGCATGCGTCTTCACCGCTTCCAAGACCTGTCATCACCAAGCGAGACATAGCGGGCATCGCTTGGAAGTGTTTATGGATGTGATTGCCCTCGGTGCGACAACCTTGATAATTCCCATCAACATGACTCCCCAAGAATACGTTCAACAAAAAGCCGCTTCGTCTGGCAGTAGCTTTTATTACGCCTTCTTGTTTTTACCGCCGCAACGCCGTAGCGCGATCACCGCGTTTTATGCGTTTTGCCGCGAAGTAGACGATGTGGTCGATGAAGTGACAGACCCTGGTGTTGCGCAAACCAAATTGGCTTGGTGGCGCAACGAAGTCCACCAGTCTTTTGCGGGCAAGCCGTCGCATCCTGTGATGCAAGCTTTGTACCCCCTGTGCGCGGAGTTTGCGATTGAAGAACATAGCTTGCAATCTGTCATTGAAGG
The DNA here is from genome assembly GCA_002347905.1 of Comamonadaceae bacterium UBA2237. Taxonomy (GTDB): domain Bacteria; phylum Pseudomonadota; class Gammaproteobacteria; order Burkholderiales; family Burkholderiaceae_C; genus Limnohabitans. The sequence continues at coordinate 2,857 of DDYJ01000200.1, forward strand.
TTGTGAGATGGATTTGAGCCAAACCCGTTACCTCGACTACCCCGCCCTGTCGCGTTATTGCCATTTGGTAGCGGGGGTGGTGGGCGAAGTTTCCGCCAAAATTTTTGGCCAAGCCGACCCAGCAACCACCGCATATGCCCATACGTTAGGACAAGCGTTTCAACTGACGAACATCATTCGTGATGTGGGCGAAGACGCTTTGCGTGGACGTATTTACTTGCCGGTGTCCGAGTTGCAACAGTTCGATGTCAAAGCGCATGAGGTGCTCAACCGCATTCCGTCTGAACGCTTTGTTGCGTTGATGCAGTTCCAAGCCGATCGTGCGCATGGCCTGTATGAAAAAGCGTTGGACTTACTTCCCGCCCAAGAATTCAAATCCCAAAAGCCTGGGCTGATGATGTCGAGCATCTACCGCACCTTGCTGCGTGAGATCGAAGCCAAGCAATTTCCTGTTTTGCAGCAACGCGTCGCGCTCACCCCCTTGCGCAAACTGTGGCTGGCTTGGAAGATGCAGGCCCTTGGGCGTTTTTAAGTCTTTGTGAAAAAGTTAACCATCATCGGCGCGGGATGGTCGGGCTTGGCGTGTGCGGTGGCTGCCACACAAGCGGGTTGGCAAGTCGAGTTGTTAGAAGCTGCAAGCGAACCTGGCGGACGCGCCCGCAGTTTGGCGCAAACAGTTGCAGGCGTGCCTTTAGATAACGGGCAGCATATTTTGTTGGGGGCTTATAGAGATACCCTGCAACTCATGCGAACCGTCGGCGTGAATCCTGATGATGTGTTGCTGCGATTGCCATTGGATTTGCGAACGGCAGATGGCTTTGGGTTCAAGTTATCTGCTAGCGTACTGGATGGACTTGCGAATGTTTTTGCTTACCCCTCAAGTTCTAGCTCTGATTTAACTCTTACTTCACCAGTTTCTCTTTCTCTCTCAGAGAAATCTTTTATCACTCTGGCTGCCTATTGGAAACTCTTGGTTGGCGTCTCGTTTGCCAAGGGTTGGTCAACACAAGACAAATGGCGTTTATTACTGGCTTGTAGACGCTGGCAAGTGGCTGGTTTTACTTGCGATGTCCATTGGTCGGTCGCACAGCTGTGTGAATCCTCACAACTTACCCCACAAGTGGTGCAAGGGCTGATAGAGCCACTCTGCCTATCAGCACTGAATATGCCTTTGCAAAGCGCCAGTGCAGCTGTTTTCTTGCGGGTATGGCATGACGCCATGCTCAGCAGATGGGGG